>JAPOVF010000121.1 GCA_026708285.1 Acidobacteriota bacterium | reverse complement strand
CGTCGAGATCGGCCAGCGCAGCCTCCGGATCCTCGTCGTAGGGCTCGACGCTGGGGATGAGAACCGGAGCCCCACCGGCGTCGGCGATCGCCGACACGTAGTTGTGCGGCGCCATCGAGACGACTTCATCCCAGGGTCCCGCAACCGCGCGACCCACGTCTGCGACGATGCCGATACGCGGTCTGGAACGCGGATACATCGTCGAGCCTCCGCTTCTTCTTAGCAGACCACCGTCTATGTCTTGACAGCAGAATTCTGAAGCATCATGATGCCTCCATGCGAACCACCGTCACCCTGGACGCGGATACCGAATCCCTGCTGCGCGAGGCGATGCGGCAACGGGGACAGACATTCAAGCAGGCCCTCAACGACGCGGTCCGCCAGGGCCTGGCGGGAGTTGCCGGCGATCCGGAGCATCCTCCGTTCGTCCAGCGGAGCTTCCCCATGGGCCTCAAGCCCGGGTACGACCTCGGCAAGCTGTCCACCCTTGAGGCGGAACTCGACGCGAAAGCGTTCCTTGAAGTAACCCGCCGACTCACGCAGGAAAAAGACGAGCCAAGGTGATCGTCCCCGACGCGAACCTTCTCCTGTACTCCGTCGACTCGACGAGTCCGTTCCACTCGGCGGCAGCGAAGTGGTGGACCGGTTGCCTGAGCGGCTCGGTTCCGGTCGGGCTCTGTCAGCCAGTCCTGTTCGCCTTCCTTCGCGTCAGCACGAATCGTCGCGTGTTCCGGGAGCCGCTCTCACTTGAGATCGCCGGCGACCTGGTGAACGAGTGGATCGCCCACCCCGTCACGCGCCTCCTGCTACCGGGCGAGAACCACGTGCGACATGTCGTGGATTTGCTCACAGAGGCGGGATCCGCGGGTGGCGACCTCGTCACGGACGCGCAGATCGCGGCACTCGCCCGCGCCCATCGCGGCGAAGTGCATACCGCGGATCACGACTTTCGGCGCTTTCCCGGAGTGACTTGCCGCTACCCGCTCGCGGCCTGACATCTTCACGGGCCTTCCGGTGCCAGGTTCGGAAAGGCCGACTCGAGTTCGAAGGTCACGTCGCGCGGCGGCTCGACGCCGAGCAGGTGCTCCACGAAGTAGTCCCATGTGCGAAGGAGGGCGTACGGCTCCGCGCCGCCGCCATGATTACGGTTCGGAAGGTACAGCAGATCGTAGGGCTTGTTCGCCTTGATCAGCGCGTCGACGAGGCGGAATGCCTGGGCCGGCGGAACGTTCTCGTCCATGTCGCCGTAGACGAGAAGGAGCCGCCCCTCGAGATTCCCGGCCATTGCGGTGATGTCGAGCGGTTCCCAGCTCCTCGGCGCCTCGTCGGGGCGGGTCCGGGTCCTGCCGCCGTCGGAGTAGACCGCCGGGCCGGTGAAGGCCTCGAAGCCGGGGTAGATCGCGGCGTAGTCGTAGACGCCGGCACCGGAGACAGCCACGTCGTAGAAGTCCGGCCGGCTGAGGATGGCCTGAGCGGTGAACGTCCCGCCCCAGGACCAGCCGTAGATGCCGACCCGCTCCAGGTCCATCTCCGGCTTGAGCTCCGCCCACTGGCGGATCACCGCCACGTGGTCCTCGACGCCGACCTGCGTGAACTCCGGGTAGCCCGCGTCCCGGAACGCGCTCGAGCGGCCCGGGGTGCCACGGCCGTCCGTGACCACGACCGCGAAGCCGAGGCGCGCGAGTGCGGGCTCGGCCGCCGGGTTGCGCGCCGCTACCGCCTCCGGAAAGTTCCGAGGCGCCACAACCACCTGCGGGCCTCCATAGACGGCGTCGATCACCGGGTGGCGGCCGCCTCTGACAAAGCGCTGGGGCGCGAAGTACACCGAGTACACCTCCGTTTCCCCGTCGGCGGCGACGAAGGCGCGGCGCTCGGGCGGAACGAACCCGGCCTCGAACAGCCTGGAAGCGTCAGCCTCTTCCACCTCGGCGAGCACTTCTCCGTCTTCGGTCGAGCGCAGCACGGTGACCGGCGGGCGATCCACGGTCGAGTAGGTGTCCAGGAAGACCCCGAGGTCAGAGCGGATCCGGTCCGCCGGCGGTACGAGCCCGAACAGGGTCTCCATGATCCGCTCCGGGTCGGGATCGAAGTGGTGGTCAGCATCGTTCGGCGTCAGCAGGGTGATCCCCTCGGACGCGAGCGAAGCGGGGTCGAACGACGCGCGGTAGAGATGGCGGAGATACGGGTCGCGGCCGGGCTCCCGGCCACCGCCCGTGAAGTAGACCTGCTGGCCGGCCTCGTCGATGTGGATGATGTCGAGCACCGTCCAGTCGCCGGCGGTCACCGCACCCAGAAGGTCGGCCGAGTCGTCCTCGGCGAGCTCGTAGAGATAGAGGTGCCCCCAACTGGTGCGGTCGGAGTACCAGAGCACCCGGCGCTCGTCGTTCGGCCCCCGCACGAGCCGCACATTGGGGCGGTTGTACATGTGGGTGTTCATCTCGACCCGCGTCTTGCCGGTCTCCCAGAGCACCGGCGAGACCTTCCCCGACTCGAGATCGACCGCCACCAGCGCGCCGCTCTTGCCGGCGTAGCCCGCCGCCCGCAGGTACACGCGGCTCCATTCCAGGTCCCAGTCGACCACGCGGCCTCCAAGCTCAAGCGTACGGAGATCTTCCGGGAGCGAGTCGAGATCCAGGTCGATGCGGACCCTTCCGCCGTTGTCGGTGTCGAAAAGGAACCAGTCGGTACGCATCAGCTCGGCGTCGCCGGCGACCGGCCCCCGCAGCGCATGTACGACCGGCCGGCGGCTACCGTCGGTGGGCACCCACTCCACGAACGGGACGGTTTCCAGCGACCGCTCGTCGATTCGCGGCACGAGCAGGTAGCGGCCGTCCGGAGACCAATCGGTCGAGTAGGGAGGCAGCGGCAGCCCCGTCTTCCTGGCCGCGATCGTCGTCAGCGACGAATCCGGCCACTTGCCGTAGGAGTAGTAGGGCTCGCCGTCGAACGTGAGCCGGGTCTCGTCGCCGGTCATGAAGCTGTACAGGAACAGATCGTTGTCACGGGTCAGGACCGCCAACCTTGCGCCCGGGGCCGGCCACTTGCCAGGCTGTCCGTCCGGCTCTCTCGGCGGGATCTCCTCCGCCTCGCAGCGGTAGTCGAACACGGAGCACTCGATGCGGTGGGCGTCAGCGCGGCCTGTCAGCTTCGTCAGGCTGCCCGAGAGCCGGAGGTCGACCAGACCCTCCAGGGTCGGCGGTTCCGCGTCGGCGACCTCCGCGCCGGCCTCGGTCAGAGCCTCGGCGATCGACGCGGCCATCCGCGCATGGTCGAACGCGGGACGGCGTGACCGCGTCTGGAGGTCGAACACCGCGAGTTCGGGGCCCATGTCGCCATGGCGCTGGTACCAGAAACCTGCTCCGCTGCCCGGGTCGAGCCAGTGCGGGGCGACCTCCGCGTTGTGGAGCAGGCGGAGCAGGTTGCCTTCGACGAGCGCCGCCGCGGCCAAGTAATCGTCCGCGTCCGGTCCGGCTTGTCGACCGCTCTCACAGCCCATGACAGCGAGAATCGATGCCAGCACGATGGCTGCCGGAGCGTGGCGGCTGCGGTAAGCTCGCACGGATCCAGACCTGTTCTGCAAGGGAGTAGCGATGACGAGTCGACGCCTGGTTGGTCTTGCTCTCTGCCTGTTCTTCGCCGCGGCCGCGCATGGAGCCGCGGAGGCAGATGGACCGACATTCTACGAGGACGTCCTGCCCATCCTGCAGGAGAACTGCCAGGAGTGTCACCGGCCGTCGGGCGGCAAGATCTACCGTGGCGGCGTGCCGATGTCGCTCACGACCTTCGAAGACGCCCGCCCCTGGGCGCGCGCGATCGTCCGCCAGACGGCCTCGAAGGAGATGCCGCCGTGGGACGCCTCCGAGCACTTCGACGGCGTGTTCAGGAACGAGCGCGGCCTGACCGACGAGGAGATTGCGACGATCAAGCGCTGGGTCGAGGCGGGCGCCCAGCCCGGCCGGCCGGAGGACGGGCCGGAGCCGATCGACTGGTCCGACGATGAGGGCTGGCTCTTTCCCGATCCCGACCTGGTGATCAAGATGCCCGAGCCCTACTACGTCGAGGACGACATCAAGGACATCTACACCAAGCACCGCCTGGTCCTGACGCCGGACCTCCTGCCCGAGGACAAGTGGGTGCAGGAGATCGAGTTCCGCCGCGGCAGCGAGCTCGTCCACCACTTCAACATCTTCGTCAAGGGGCCGAACGACGAGGAGACCCGCGGGGACGGCCACTTCCTCGGCGGCGCCACCTCTGGCTCGCCGCCCCACGTCTGGCCCGAGGGCTACGGCTCACTGCTCGAGGTCGGCGCGACGCTCACCTTCGACCTGCACTACCACAAGGAGCCGGGCCCCGGCAGCGGCGGCTGGGACCAGTCGTCGATCGCGCTGAAGTTCGCGACCAGGCCGGTCACGCACCCGGTCCACTTCTTCCCGATCAGCAACTACGAGTTCGAGATTCCGGCCCGCCACGCCTACTGGCACGACACCGCCGAGCGCACCTTCGACCGCGAGGTCACGGTCCTCGGCATGCTCCCCCACATGCACATGCGTGGGCGCGAGTCGAAGTACACCGCCTTCTACCCGGACGGCAGCGAGGAGCTGATCCTCCACGTGCCCGACTGGGACTTCGACTGGCAGGAGATCTACTGGTACGACGAGCCGAAGGTGCTGCCGAAGGGCACCCGCCTGCGGATCGACATGTGGTTCGACAACTCGCCCGAGGAGGCGGAACGCTGGGGCTTCAACCCGGACCGCGACGTCGTGTTCGGCCCGATGTCGACCGACGAGATGCTGATGGGCTTCATCTCCTGCGTCTACAGTGACGGCGAGCCGCCCGAGCGGCGCGGACCCGGTCGAGCGACCGAGACCGCCGGGGGCGAGTAGTCCGGCAAGAGCCCCGACCGCAAGGAGGGCCGCGAATGAGAGTTGGTTTCTTCCCCAGGTGGACTCCAACGCGCCGGAGTTCGAAGGGCTGCTCGACCGCCCTCGTTGTAGTGCTCTCAGGCGTCCTTGCAGCTTGCGCCGCCGGCGATGACGCGGCGCCGGCCGGCGGCAACGCCTCGGGTGCGCAGGTCGTCCTCCTGAACAGTGACAACTTCGACCACGAGGTCTACCAGGCGGACATCCCCGTCCTGGTCGACTTCACCGCGACCTGGTGCGTCCCCTGCAAGGTCGTCGACCCGATCGTCGAGAGCCTGGCGCCCGAGATGGCGGGGCGCGCGAAGATCGCCAAGCTGGACATCGACGAGTCGACGGACATCTACCGGGAGCTGGGGGTCAACGGCGTGCCCCATGTCCTCTTCTTCCGGGACGGCGAGGAGCAGGACCGGATCGTCGGCGTCCAGAGCCGGGAGACCTACGCCGACTACCTGGAGGCGATGATCGCCGGCCAGTCAGCGTTCGAGGCCTCGCTCTCCTTCCTCAACGACGACGCGTTCCGGCGGCACTTCGTCGTGTCACGGCCGGTGGAGGACCTCGAGAAGGCGCTTCCCGACCGGCCGGACCTCCTCATCGAACCGTTCAAGAACGGTCAGACGCCGCTGTCGCTCATCCTGATCTCGCCCAGCGTCCGGCAGAACGCCCAGATCGACCTCGCGCTCGCGCAGGAACCGGCCATCTCCACGGCCGACCTGGCGGGCCTCGGCCGCTGCGAGGAGCTGAAGACGGCTCTGGCCACGGACCCCGAAGCGGCCAGCCGGCCGGACCCGGACGGCGCGTCACCCCTGTGGGTGGCCATGATGCGTGCCCACCGGCTCGAAGACCGAAGCTGTCTGCGCACCTTGCTGGACGCCGGCGCCGATCCGTCCAGAGAGCAGGCGGACCGGTTCCACCTCGCCCGCCCGCTGGTGCTCCGGGAGGACGTCGACCTGCTGCGCGAGTTCCTCGACCGCGGCATGGACCCCGAGTCGACGAACGACGAGGGCTACAACCTGCTCCACTGGGCCAGCGTCTACGGCATGGTCGACGGCGCGCGCCTGCTCCTGGAGCGCGGCGTCGACGCCGGCGCGAAGACGCGGCAGGGCCAGACCTCCCTCGACATCCTCCAGGACCGGCGCGAGCGGCGGATGGAGTCTCTTGAAGAGGTCGAGTCCGATGAGCACCGGGCCGTACTGGCCGAGTCGCTCCGGGAGATCGACGAGATCATCGCGCTGCTGGAGGGCTAGCGGAGCCCCGCAGCCAGAAACGGGAAGGCCATGTGTGCGCGTAGCGGTTTCTGGCTGACAGCTCTTCTTCTGCCTCTCGGTTGTGCGGATGATCCTGCCGGGGTCCCGGCTCGAGCCAGCGATGAGGCCGCTCCGATGGAGCAGAGATCATCGACTCGAAACGCGTACTTCGGCGACCTTCACGTCCACACCAAGTACTCCTTCGACGCCTACATCTACGGCACCCGCAACGATCCCGACGACGCCTACAGGTTCGCCAAGGGAGAAGCGCTGACCCACCCAGCCGGAATCGAGATGCGCCTCGAGGCCCCGCTCGACTTCCTCGCGGTCGCCGACCATGCCACCTACCTGGGCATGTTCGAGCAGATGGACAACCCCGATTCCGAGGTTGGCCGACATCCGCTGTCGATCGCACTTCGAAGCGCCGAAACGCCCGACGATCGCACCGCCGTTTTCCGGGAAGTGCTGCCGCGCCAGAGAGGATATGTCGACCCGGACGACCTGCTCGATCTCGGCATCGTAGCGAGCGCATGGCGGGAGATCATCGCCGCCGCTGAGCGCCACAACGATCCAGGCACGTTCACCACCCTCATCGCCTACGAGTTCACTGCCAGCGGTCCCAGCGGGGAGAACCTGCATCGAAACGTGATCTTCCGTGGCTCGAACGTGCCGAGAATCCCTTTCAGTCGCATCGACGCCAGGAACAACCCGGAAAAGCTGTGGGACTGGATGGACCGGCAGCGCGAGCAGGGCATCGAGTCCCTGGCGATCCCGCACAACTCCAACGGTTCAGACGGCTGGATGTTCCGGTTGACCGATCGAGAAGGCAATGCTCTCGACCAGGCCGGCGCCGAGCAGCGGATGCGAAACGAGCCGCTGGTCGAGGTAACCCAGGTCAAGGGCACCTCCGACACGCATCCGCTCCTGTCTCCGAACGACGAGTGGGCTGACTTCGGGATCATCGAGGGGACCATCGGCAATGACTCTCCGAGCAAGCCCCAGGGCAGCTACGTACGCGATGCCTACCTGAACGGCCTGGCCATGGAAGAGGAGCAGGGCTTCAATCCCTTTCGCTTCGGCCTCATCGGCTCCTCGGATACCCACAATGCGGCCGGATCGTTTCGGGAAGAGGACTACTGGAGCAAGGCCGGCCTGTTGGACATCACGCCGGAGCAGCGAGGGTCGGTTCCCCGGGCCGAAACCGGCGAGTACAGCGACGGGTCCAGCCAGTACTGGGGCGCCTCGGGCCTGGCCGCCGTGTGGGCCGAATCCAACACCAGGGAGGACATCTTCCGCGCCTTGCAGCGTAAGGAGACCTTTGCCACTACCGGCCCTCGCATGCGGGTCCGCTTCTTCGCCGGCTACGACCTCGACGAGACGACGCTGGCTGGATCCGACAGGCTCACCAGGGCCTACGCCGACGGCGTCCCCATGGGAGGAGACCTGGTGGCCGATGGCGAGCAACGAGCTCCACGCTTTCTGCTGTGGGCGACCAGGGATCCCGCCGCCGCTCCCCTCGCTCGAGTGCAAGTGATCAAGGGATGGACAGGGAACGGTGAGAAGAAGGAGCGGGTCTACGACGCAGCCTGCTCCGATGGCTCGACCCCGGGCGACACCCACCGCTGCCCCGACAACGGGGCCACCGTGGATCTGAGCACCTGCGCGACGACGGAAGGCCAAGGTGCTTCGGAACTCGAGGCGTTATGGCAGGACCCCGACTTCGATCCTGGCCAACGCGCCTTCTACTACGTTCGCGTGCTGCAGAGTCCGACCTGCCGCTGGTCGACGTGGGATGCGATCCGGGCGGGAACGCCGCCGAAGCCCGGCCTGCCAGCCACCATCCAGGAGCGTGCCTGGTCGTCGCCCATCTGGTACGTCCCTTGACCTATTCGAGTCCGAACGCCAGCAGCACGTTGCCCGTCCCTGACGCGTAGCCCGACCCCGTGAACAGCATGCCGTCGACGACGGTTGGCCCCGGGCCGTTCAGCATGCCGCCCCTGGCCGGCACATCATTGACGGTCTCGAACTCCTGGGCCGTGTCGACCTCCCAGATGATGCGGCCGTCGGTGGTCGAGTACGCGCGAAGCATGCCGTCCATCGCGCCGGCGAAGACGACGCCCGGGATCACCGTCGCCGCCCCGTCCAGCCCGGAGCCGCACCGTTGCGGGGAGGGATCGGGACAGTTGGCCGGCGGCGTCGGCGTGTACCACACCCGTTCGCCGGTCTCCGCGCGGATCGCGGCCATGGCGCCCTTCGTCCGCGACGGCGTGGAGATCCCGCGGTGCTCCGACGGTTGGTACAGGAGGGGGAAGTAGGCCAGCCGCCCGTCGGTGGCGCCACCGAACGTGATGTTCGCGCGCTTCTCCGTGTCCGCGCCCGCGTAGAGTTCCCACAGCACCGCCCCCTCGCGGTCAGGGTCGAGCGCATAGACCCGGCCGTTCTGCTGCCCAACGACGAGAATCGTCCGCCCGTCCGGCAGCGCGTGAAGCATGACCGCCACCACGTCGACATCGACGTTTTCGGCAAGCTTCTCGGGGTCCGGGCAGTTGAGCTGCGCGATGCGCTGGGGATCCGCTCGCTTGGGATCCCTCGCGCGGCCTTGGACATCGATCCGGCCGGGACACCTGCTGAGGTAGGCATCCATGGCCGTTAACTGGTTCAGCCACAGCCGTTTCCCGGTCTCGAGATCGAAGGCGATGACGGCGTCGGTGTCATTGGCCGCGGGCGCGGTGTAGCCGTTTCCGCTACCGATGTACAACGCCCCTCGAGCAGCATCGATGACCGGCGCGCCCCAGACCGCCCCCCCGGCCGGGGCCCACTGTTGGGTGCCCTGCGCGTTCTTCGTCGTGGGCCTGGGTTCTTCGGCAATCGCGTAGCTCTTCCAGATCTGCTCGCCCGTGTTCGCGTCATACGCCACCACGCTGCCCCGGAACGTGCAGCACTCGTACCAGAGGTGGCGGCCCGCCAGTTCTTCCAATGAGGACACGGGCACGTAGAGCCGGCCGGCGTGAAGCTTGGGGGCGGCGGTGATGCGTGCGATCGGATGGGTGTCGGCACGTTGCTTCCACAGCAGCTCACCGGTTTCGGCATTGACCGCATACACGTTCGCCCTGGCGTCCCCGAAGTACGCGGCGTAGCGCGCCGTCCCCGCGCCCGTGACGGGTCCGATGGTGACGGAGGAGCGGACGACCCATCGCGACTCGAAGGACCAGTAGACACAGCCGCTCGCCGCGTCCAACGAGTAGACATAGCCCGTGTCGGATCCCGCGTAGAGCCTTCCCCCCACGACCGTCGGCGAACCAGCGGCGGCTCTGACCCCGCCCGGGTATCCGAACGCCCACTTCAGCGTCAGGCGCGGCACCTGGTCCGCGGTCAACCCGGCGGCCGCGGCCGGCTGGAAGCGCGAGTTGCCGCCATCCGGGCCCCAGCCGTTCCACCCCGCGCCGGCGAACGGGTCGCCGAACGGTTTGCTCGGACACCGGTTGGGCATCGATGAGGCATCCCCACCAGCCGTCCCAAGCGCACGGCCCGCGGCCCACTGGGCCACCTCCCGCCTCTCCTCGTCGGTCAGCCCGGGCACCTCCACCGACATTGCGCCGGTCGTCAGCGACTCGAGTACGCGCTCGGGGGTGAACTGCCGGAGGGCCTCGCGATCCGGGGCTCGGGAACCCGGCTCCGGGCTTCCATGACAGGGCGCGCAGTGCTCCTCGAACAATGAGCCGCCCGGCTGGGCCCATCCAGCCACGGGCGTCAGGATCACGGCCATCAGCAACGAGACACCAAGGAGTCTCAGCATGGCCGTATCTCCCATCGGACCTCAGGGCAACGCGAACACGAAGACGCCGTTACCGCCCCGCGGGTTGTGTTCGTCGGGTACGAGGTCGGCTGGGAGAAGCGTCGCCCAGCTCGAGCGGCTGATCGACGGGCCGGCCACGAACGCGACGAACTGCTTGCTGCCGACGGCGTAGGTGATCGGGAACCCGTTCGCCATCGTCGGGAGCCGGCTCTGCCAGAGCGGCTCGCCGTGCCGCACGTCGTAGGCGTAGACGTGCCGGCCCCAGTCGCCGATGAACACCAGGTCCCCGCCGGTCGTCAGCGCCGCCGTGTTGTAGGGCACCCGGAGGCGATGGCGCCAGAGGGTCTCGCCGGTCCGCAAGTCCAGCGCTCGAAACTCGCCCAGTTGGTTCGGCGCCTGCGGATGAAAGTGATTCGTCCGTCCGGGCCTGCTGCCCCCGCCGCCGCCCCCGGCGCGTTTCTCGACCGGGCCGAATGTGACGGTCTGACAGCTGAGATTGAGCGGCACGTACAACGCCTCGGTCCCGGGGTGATACGCCATCGCCCGCAGGCTCTTGAAGCCAGCAGTACTGGGGCAGAAGGAGAGCTCCTCGCCGACGTCAGTTAGCATCCCGTCCCGGTAAGTCACCTCACCGGTCCGCGAGTCGACATCCAGGATGTTCTGATAGCCGAGGTCGGTCGCGCGCCCGAACTCGCCCGTGACGCGGTCGATTTCCCAGAGAATCCCGAGCTTGCCCATCGTGAACAGCGAACGCTTGCCGTCGTAGTCGATCAGGATGCGCTCGAACGACTCGTCCATGTCGTGCGCATCGCCCGGGATGTGCTGGTAGTACCACCTCATCTCACCGGTCGCGGGGTCGAGCGCGAGCGTCGAGTTGCTGTAGAGGGCGGCGCCGTCGGTCCCGCGTGCGTCGCGGTTGTGCGGCTTGGGTTGCGACGTACCCCAGTAGACGAGCCCGGTGACCGGGTCATAGCTCCCGGTCATCCAGGCGTCGCTCCCCGCGCGAAACATGAGCGGCAAGTCGCCCCAGGTGTCGCCGCCGCGCTCGCCGGGCCGGGCTATGGTCGAGGTTCGCCAGAGCAACCGGCCGGTGCGGCCGTCGACGCCGACGATGTAGCAGGTGTCGTCACGGTAACGCCCGCAGCCTGTCAGCCCGGCGACGACCGTCCCGTCGGCGACGATCGGTCCGTTCGAAAAGGTAAAGCCTTCCTGATCGCCCCCGACCGGCGTATCCCAGCGCGCCTCGCCCGTCCGGGCATCCAGCCCGACGATGTGCGCATCGACCGTGTTCAGGATCACCAGATCCTGGTAGACGGCCATGCTGCGCGTCTGCGCCGCACTTCGGCGTCGCACGTCCATCTCACGGCGGTACTCCCAGATGAAGTCGCCCGTGCGCGCGTCGAGCGCCTGGACCACATTGCCCGGGTTCGCGACATACATGACGCCGTCGTGCACGATCGGCGTCGTCTGCGACACTCCGCGTTCGAGGCCCCAGGACCAGGCGAGCCGGAGTTCATCGGCATTGCTCCGGTCGATCTGCTCAAGCGGGCTGTACCCCCAACCGTTCAGGGTGCGCCGCCAGTTCAACCAGTCCGCCGGGTCGGGATTCTGGAGCATCGCATCGGTGACCGGGGTGAAGTCCCGGCCCTGGGCCTGGACGAGATTCCCCGTCGCCATGGCGAAGGCAGCGCATATGTAGGCTGTGACCAATGCGCGACCCTTCATGTCAACCTCCAGCGATGACTCTACACCTCGTTCAA
Organism: Acidobacteriota bacterium; assembly: GCA_026708285.1. Taxonomy (GTDB): domain Bacteria; phylum Acidobacteriota; class Thermoanaerobaculia; order Multivoradales; family Multivoraceae; genus Multivorans. The sequence goes on along the minus strand of JAPOVF010000121.1, from coordinate 22,160 downwards.
TCCAGGAGAGGGGCATGGCGCTAGAGAACTACGCCGATCTCGTTCAAACAACCTGGTACCCGCCACGAGAGTCAGACGCGGGCGTGCGCTTCAGAGTCCTCGACGAGAATCCTCAAAGCACGAATGTCCATGGGAACGACAATGTGGGTTTCGCGGCTGACTATCGGCAATACAGTGCTCAATGCGGAGTCATCCGCCCGGCGAGCCTCTACCGCCAGAACCTCGGTCCTGTCTTTGAAAGAGTTCTGACGGCACCGCCCGGTGCCGTCATCATCGAGACAGGGTGTGGAGTAGGCATCGGCGCTCTTGGCATCAAGAGACAGCATATGGCGCGCGGTCCTGGCGTCGTCCACTACCTGGCCCTGGATGCTCAGGGCCATATGGACCAAGTCTTTCGTGATCTATCACGCCAGGGAGTGGTTGTCGACGGGCTGGTTCGAAGGGCCTTGTGCAAGACCCTGGAGCTGCGACCCGATGCAACGGACTCCACGGTACTAGCGGAGATCATGGCCTGCCTGATAAACGGGCTCACCTTTCTACCACATGGTATGGCCGAAGATGTGTTGAGCAATGCACTCATCCCCGAACGAATCGCCCAACCGGTTCTCTGGTTCGAGCAGCAGGGAGCACGTCAGTACAGTCCCGACAAACTGCCACTCTACCTTGGTGTCTTGCGGCAACTATTTCAAGGGAACTCGGACTCAATGGGGATGTGTCACCTGATCGGGATGGACACCGCGTACAGTCTTGCCTTTGTAGAAGTACCTCGCGGATTCATTCCTCTCGAGTACTACCTTGAGCATCATTTCGAGGACATGTTCCATGTCGAAATGGTCTCAGGTGCGCAGGGAATCAAGACGGAAGCATGTGCGGCGATGACGTTGCACCTGTACCGGCCGAGCCGTCCTCCTGATGAGATCGATCTGGGGCTTGAGCTGGTTCGCCACATGATCATCGAGATCGACTTCGGTCCAAGCCCGACGACAGGACAGGACCGGAAGGTGCTGGCGCCGGCGACCTTGTATCGTCCATCGGCGTAGTTGGCGCTGACCTCAAGCGGCAAGTTCGAGGATCTCGAGAACGTCGTCGGGACTGTGGATCGTCCGGGGATTGGTGTGAATGCACCGATCGTGCATCGCGTTCCTCGCCACCACGTCGAACTGGTCTCGCGAGACGCCTACCTCGGTCAAGGTCCGGGGCAGGCCGAGGTCGCGCACGAGTTCGTCCACGACCCGCGACGCGGGCTCGCCCGGGCGCCCCAGTGCTTCGCTGACCCGCGCTTGGGCCTCGGGATTGGCCTCGGCGTTCCAGTCGAGGACCGCGGGCAGCATGACGCACGAGGTGTGCCCGTGAGGCACCCCGCAGGTGCCGCCGAGGACATGACCGATCCCGTGGCTGGCGCCCATCGGGGTGCCATCCTGGTTGTGCTCCATCGAAGCCCATACCCCGAGCTGACATTTCAGCCGGGCGTCGAGGTCCGCCGGGTCGAGCACCACGACCTGCGGTACGAACAACGGGTGCCGGTACGATTGCTTGATCCGCCTCGCGCTGTCGGTGCAGCCTGCACTGAATCCGAACTCGCCCCCGGAGAGTGTGGTCGGCAAGGTGAGCTGCTCATGGCCCACTCCTCCGTAGGGTCGTTTCAACACTCTAACGTGGCGACAAAGCCCTTCGGCACGGCCTTGCGTCGGCCGTAGGCTGACCCTTAGGGGTGTAGGCTCTACGCGCTTTTGTAGAAAGCACGATCGAGAACCGCTGCCGCGGCAGCGAAGGAAAGGACCCATGCGAAGCGTTTCTTTGCCGCTACTCGTCCTGGCTCTCTCGGCGGGAAGTGTAACGGCGCAGCCGAGCGTTCCCGCGAACTGGGCGGCGGAGGCCGAGAGTTACTTCCGAGTGATACCGAACCAGACCTACCTGGTTGCCGACGGCTACGAGTTGAAGCTCGATCTGATTCTGCCGCTTCAGGGAGAAGATCCGTCGCCCAGCCCGACGTTGGTGTACATCCACGGCGGTGGCTGGGTCAGCGGTACGAAGGAGAGCAACCTCATGCGTCTCATGCCCTATCTGAGCATGGGGTGGGCCGTGGTCAACGTCGAGTACCGGCTTGCGCGCGTCGCTCTCGCCCCCGCTGCGGTAGAGGACTGCCGCTGTGCGCTGCGATGGATCCGCAACAACGCCGAGCAGTACGGCCTCGATGTCGACCGGCTTGTCGTTACCGGTCACTCGGCAGGTGGGCATCTATCGCTGACCACCGGCATGCTGACTGCCGGCGACGGCTTCGACAATCGGTGTCCGCAGCGCTCCCCCACCTCCGCCGCCGCGGTGGTGGAGGAGATGCCTGTCGCGGCGATCGTCAATTGGTACGGCATCACCGACGTGCCGGACCTGGTGGAGGGCGAGAACGCCAGGACCTACGGCGTGGCGTGGATGGGAAGCCTGCCGAATCGAAGCGAACTCGGCAAACAGCTCTCGCCGCTCAACATGGTGCGCGACGACCTGCCGCCGATCCTCACCATTCACGGCGACGCCGACCCGAACGTGCCTTACGACCACGCCGTCCGGCTGCACGCAAAGCTCGAGGAAGCCGGAGTCGCGAACAAGCTGCACACGATCCCCGGAGGCGGCCACGGCCGTTTCAGCGCCGAGCAGACGCGGGCGGCCTATGACGTGATCCGCGGTTTCCTGGCGCGCGTTGTGCCGGCCGCCGCCGCAGCCGGGACGGCCGCCGCCGACAGCGCCTGGAAGGCGCCGCGCAACGCCTTCGGTCAGCCTGATCTCCAGGGGGTCTGGGCCAACAACATCGCGACTCCGCTCGAGCGGCCCGAGGCCCTGGCCGGTCGGGAGACCCTTACCGACGCCGAGCTGGCCGCGATCCGGGAGAGGGCCGAGTCGCTCTTCGGTCTCGATAGTGGCGATGCCGCGTTTGGCGACAGCGTCTTCAACCTCGCTCTGAACGAGGCAGAGTCGTTCACGTCGACGGACGCCGCCACCGGCAACTACAACCAGTTCTGGGTCGCCGAGCGCGACTGGGACAACCGCACGTCGCTGATCGTCGACCCTCCGAACGGCCGCCTGCCCGCCCTGACGGACGAAGGCGAGAAGCGTGCCGCCGCGCTTCGCGCGGCCAGAAACGCACGGGCAACGGGTCCGGAGGATCGCAGCCTCACCGAGCGCTGCATCTCCTTCGGCGTACCTCGCCTCCGCGCCGCCTACAACAGCTACACCCAGATCTTTCAGGGCGAGGACCATGTCGTCCTGCTCATGGAGATGATTCACGACGCGCGCGTCGTCCCGATCGACGGCAGGCCCCACCTGCCGGAGGACGTCCGGCTTTGGCACGGCGACTCGAGGGGTCACTGGGAAGGCGAGACTCTGGTCATCGAGACCCGCAACTTCTCGGACACCGGTGGCTATCGGGGAGCGACCGGCAACTTACAGCTCGTGGAACGGCTGACTCGGGTGGGGCCCGAGACCCTGGAGTACGTGGTCACGCTCGACGATCCAAAGACCTGGACGGAGCCGTGGACCGTGATGATCCCGCTCAGGAGGTCGCCCGACGATCTCTTCGAGTTCGCCTGTCACGAGGGCAACTACGGCCTGGAGGGGATCCTCGCCGGGGCGCGGGCAGAAGAGGCCGCGTTGGCGGTATCAAGATAAGCGACTGTGGGCTCAGGACGTCGCGGCACCGGCCGCCAGGTTTCTCACGGTATCGATCATGTCGGTCATCGCGCTACCAGAGCCGAACACTGCCGCGACACCCTTGTCGAGCATCTTCCCGGCGTCCTCCTCGGTAATGACCGAACCACCGAGAACCACCGGCACGTCGAGGTCGTTCTGTTTCAGCAGTTCGAGTAGTTCGGGTGTGTAGTACAGATACTCCCAGGAGTGAGAGCTGATGCCGATGACATCCACGTCTTCCTGCATGGCAGCCTGCACGATGGTCTCCGGGGTATTGAAGCAGCCGGTATAGATCACCTCCATACCCTGGTCGCGAAGCATCCTGGCGATGCCGACTGCTCCCAGTTCGTGCTGGTCCATACCCAGCACGCCGACCAGCACACGAATCGGATTCACTGCGTACTTCCGATGGGCGACTCGAGATGACCGTAGGGGTCGTAGGGTGTGCCCCAGGCCTGACGGAGAATGCCGGCGATCTCACCCATGGTCGCCCCGGCCAGCGTGCACTCGAGCACCGCTTCAAGCATGTTCTCGTCGGTCTGCACGACGTCGTGCAACCGCTGAAGCGAGTCCAGCAACGGTTTCTGATCGCGCTTGTCGCGGTAAGCCGATATCTCCTCAACTCGATCGAACAGCGGTTCGATCTTCTCCTCGCTGATGTCGCGCAGCAGCGTGTCCTGCTCCGCGGGCATCTGGTGTACGTTCATTCCGACTTTCAGCACTTCCCCGTCGTGCACCTGCCGGTGGTAGCGGCCCATTGTGCCGTGGAAGAACTGTTTGAAGTAACCACTGCTGACCAGCTCGGCCGGATCGCCGAGCGACTCGATGTCGTTGACCATGTCCAGAATCCTGGCCTCGACCTCATCGGTGAGCGACTCCATGAACCACGATCCGCCGAACGGATCCTGCACGCTGTTGATGTTCGTCTCGAGGTCGATCACCTGCTGCGTGCGCAGCCCGACCAGATGCGCCTCCTTGCTGGGGGTTCGGTAGCCCTCATCGAAGGTCGAGATCTCCAGCGCGGTGACCCCGGCCAGTCCGAGTGCGACCGTCTGGACCGCGCCGCGCACGATGTTGTTGGCTGGCTGCTCGGTCGTCAGCGAAAGTCCCGAGGTGTGCACGGCGATATTGACCGCCTGTGAGCGCGGGTCCTTCGCGCCGAACTCCTCCTTCATCATGCGCGCGAAGATGCGACGCATGGCGCGAATCTTCGCGATCTCCTCGTAGAAGTCCATCGAGCAGTTCGTGAGGATGGCGATGCGCGGGGCGAAGCTGTCGATGTCGAGACCGCGTGCGAGAAGCGCGCGCACGATGTGCCGAATCTCGACGAAGCCGAGGGCCGCCTCCTCGACTGCGTTCAGGCCCGCTTCACTGAAGAAATAGGTGTCTTCGAGAAAACCGTGGAATTTCGGCATCTCCTTGCTGCAGAACTCGATGACGTCGCAGGACATCCGCAGGTGGAGATCGAAGGGCATCTTGTACGCATAGGAGCAGTGTTCGGAGTAGAACGGCCACTCGATCACGGAACCGCGGAGCACGCCTGGCGAGACACCGCGTTCGTTCGCGAGCAGATAGAGGCTTGCCACCGTGAACATCGACGGCCCGGAACTCGAAATCGACATCTGGTCGAGCGGGATGCCGTCGAGCAGTTGGCGGTAATCATCATGACGACAGAGTGAGACGCCTTGCGTGCCAACTGTGTATCGCGCTAGTGGGTGATCGGGATCCATCAACGACATCGTTGGACTGTCACCGATCACATCGAGACCGGTCTGGCCGAGAGTCATCAGGTACTTGAACTGCTCATTGGAGCGTTTGGGATCGCCTTCACCGGACAACTCGCGCTGAATCCAGCCCCGCCCGGAATAGGCACGGGTGCCGCGGGTAAACGGGTACTCCCCTGGATTGCCGAAGCGCCTGCTGTAGTCGCCATTGGCATCGGAGGGCCCGTAAACGGGTGACAGGTTGATACCCGAGCGGGTCGCGTTTTCTTTCATGGTGATTCTCCCGTACCGAGCGGGCCGATGAAACACACGGTTTCCTGGAACCGTACGACTATACTCGAGACGTCGGGCCCGGTGTTAGGCTTGGGGGTTGATGTCACCATTTGATCAGGATGCAAGAGAGGAAGGACGCGTGAAGAGAGTCGTCCGGTCCCTGTCGACTGTCGCGCTCGTGCTCGGCCTGAATCCTGGAATCGCCGCCGCCGGCGACGGGGTGCCGCGGACTGCCAGTGGCCGTCCCGATCTCACGGGGAACTACAACGCCGCGACCGTGACGCCACTCCAGCGCCCGGAACGCTACGGCGACAACCTCTATCTCAGCGAGGAGGAGGCCGCGCGGCTCGAGGGCGACATGACTGCGCGAATCGAGGAGGAATCCCAGGCCAGCGATCCGGATCGCAAGCGGCCACCCGAGGGTGGCGACGGATCGGACGGCGGTGCTGGCAACGTCGGCGGCTACAACTTCTTCTGGCTCGACCGGGGCACCGAGGCCTTCGCGGTGGACGGCAGGTTTCGTACTTCGATTCTGATCGATCCACCGAACGGTCGTTTTCCACCGATGACCGAGAGCGCGGCCAAACGCAGGGCCGCGACCAATGCCAAGATCGTGCGCGGCGACAACGACGGCACAGCATTCTGGCTCGACAGCGACGAGCCCGGACCCTTCGACGGTCCGGAGTCGCTGCTGGCCCAGGAGCGTTGCATCGTGGGGTTCACCGGCGCCGCGCCGACGCTGCCCAGCGGCTACAACAACTACAAGACCATCGTCCAGACCGAGGATCACGTCGTGATTCTGATCGAGATGGTTCACGACGCGCGGGTGGTGCGGATGAAGTCCGAGGGGCGCGCCGTGGAGCATCTGCCGTCGGAGATCAAGAAGTGGGCCGGCGATTCGATCGGGTGGTGGGAGGGCGACACGTTGGTCGTCGACACGACAAACTTCCATCCCGACGCCTTTCTCCTTGGTGGTTCCACGGAGATGCACGTTGTCGAGCGCTTTACCAAGCTCGAGGACGGCGACGTGCTCTACCGCTTCACGGTGGACGATCCCTCATCGTGGACAGCGCCCTGGACCGGCGAGTATGTGTTGCGTTCGACGACCGACCGGGTCTTCGAGTACGCCTGCCACGAGGGGAACTACTCCATGGGGAACATCCTGCGCGGCGCTCGCGTGCTCGAGGCGGACGCGTTGGGGAACTCCGGAAACTCGGCGTCTGACTCCCCGGGTCTGCGCGCCACCGAGAAGTTCATGGAGACCTGGAACGCCCGCGATCCCGACGCCTATGCGAGCTCGCTCAATTACCCTCACACCCGTCCGTCGGGCTGGAAGTTTGACGACCTGCGCCCGCATCGGATCTGGCAGACCCAAGACGACTACGTCGCCGGTGTCGACTACGCGAGAGTCATCGCGACCGGCTGGGAGCGAACCGAGGTCGAAGAGCTGCGGACGATCCACCAGGGCGACAGCAAAGCGCACATCGCCGGTCGCTGGGCCCGGGTCGATGCGGAGGGCAACAAGACACACCGCAACCTCGTCACCTACGTCGCTACCCAGGTTGACGGCCACTGGGGCGTCCAGGCTCGCTTCCACGCCGGTACACCGGTCGAGGCGGAGCTCCAGGAATCGAACGCCGGCATCGCCATCGCCAAGGTCGAGGAGTACATGACGGCGTTCAACGCACGCGACCCGCAAGCCTGGGCATCGACCCTCCACTTCCCCCACCTTCGCCTCGCGAGCGGCGAAGTGGTCGTGACCGAAACCGAAGAAGAGTTCGTCGCCAACATGGACTTCGACGCCTTCGCCGAGCGCTTCGGCTGGGACCACAGCGCCTGGGATGAGATCGAGGCCATCCAGGTCGCCGAGAACGCCGCCAACGTGGCGCTCACCTTCAGTCGCTACAATGCCGCCGGCGAAGTGATCTCGACCTTCAACACCCTGTACCTGGTAACGAAAGAGAACGAAAAGTGGGGAATTAGCGGCCGTTCGAGCTTCGCGCCGTAATGGCCGTCCGGGGGCCTCAGAAGAAGAGCTGCACGGTCTGACCGTGAAGCGAGTGCAGGGTTCCGCGATGGTTGATCCAGAGTGGCTCTGAGAGCTCAGCCTCCCAGGCAGCCAGTTCGCTCTCCAGCCGGTCGACGATCTCGGGGTGCTGATCTGCGACGTTGTTGGTTTCGCCGATGTCGGCCTCCAGATCGTACAGAACGGTGGTCTGACCCATGGGTGAGTCGTCGGGCGGGTACTCCGCCCACGGCAGGACCTGGCCCGGTGGCCCGGCAGGGATCGGGGTATCGGTGTTGTTCACTCTCCACATCTTCCACTTGCCCCAGCGGATGGCGAGATTCGGCGCCGCCCGCCAATAGAGGAACTCGTGCGGTGGCTCGCTGGTCTCGCCGCGTAGATGAGGAAGCAGATCGACGCTGTCCGGGCTATCCGCTTCGAAGCCACTGGCGGCGGTGAAGGTGGCGTAGAGATCGAGAGCGCTAACAGGCTCGCGGTAGACCTCGCCCTGAGGGAGACCCGCAGGCCACTTGAGGATGAAGGGGACTCGATGGCCGCCTTCGAGGTGGTAACGCTTGTAGCCCGCTAGCGGTGCATTGGTGCAGATCGGCTCGGCCATGTAGTCGATGCACCCATTGTCGGAGAGAAAGACGACCAGGGTGTCGCGCTCGAGGTCGTGCTCGCGGAGGGCCGCGACGACGTCGCCAACGTAGTCGTCGAGCGAGACCACCATCGCGGCGTAGACGCGCGCCCCATCGCCTTCGATGTGCTGCACGCGCTCCATGTACTCGTCCGTCGCCTGCAGCGGGGTGTGCGGAGTGTTGGGAGTCAGCATCAGGAGGAAGCGCTCGTCGGCGTGGCGATCGATGAAGTCGACCGCCTTCTCGGCAAACACGTCCGTCAGATACTCCTCGACCTCGATCACCTCGAAGCCGTCGCGGATGACCTGCGACTCGCGGGTGCGGGTGGTGGGGGCTCTCTCGGCGGGCCACTCGTGGGTGCCTGGAAGTCGGGAGTCGATATAGCTGGTGACGCCTCCCAGGATGCCGTAGAACTCGTCGAAGCCGCGGTGGAGTGGATGATAGGGCTCGGGCACCCCTAGGTGCCACTTACCGATCAGGCCGGTTACATAGCCGGCGTCCTGAAAGTGGTTGGCGACCGTTTTTTGATCCAACGGAAGTCCGAGGTCGTGGTCGGTCGGGTTGTACTCCCAGCCGAAACGATTCTGATACTGCCCGGTGTGGAAACCCGCGCGCATCGGACTGCAAACGGCCGCGGACACATGACCGTCGGTCAGGCGCACGCCGTCGCGCGCCAACTGGTCGATGTGAGGCGTGGGGATCTCCGAGCCGTACACACCGATGTCGCCGTAGCCCAGGTCGTCGGCGACGATGACGACGATGTTCGGCGGCGGCGGGGGAATCGAGGCCTCCGGTGGTGGCTCAGAAGATTGACAACCGAACGCGGTGATCAGTCCCACGGCGAGTACACAGTCCCGGAATCGAAGTGCCATCATCACTCTGCCTTCTCCTTGGAGCGTGGGGTCGTCGACGCTACACCAGCTATGCTGTGAACGTGGCCAGGACCCTGCTCCTCTCCTGTTGCGCGGCGCCGCTGCTCCTTGCCGCTGTCGCGACCGCCGCGGACACCGACTGGCCCAACTACGGCAACGACGCCGGCAATTCGAAGTACTCGCCACTGGCCCAGATAGACGCCGACAACTTCGATCGTGTACGGGTGGTCTGGACCTGGGAATCGGTCGACACGCAGATTCCGAATCTGCCCGACTCGATCAGACTGAGATCTTTCAAGGCCATTCCGGTTGTCATCGACGGTCGAATGTACGTGAGCACCGCCCTCGGTCAGGTGGCGGCGATCGACGCCGCCTCGGGCAAGCCGCTGTGGAGCTACGACCCCCAGAGTTGGGAGGCGGGGCGACCGGCGAACATGGGGTTTCACCATCGCGGAGTGGCGATCTGGCACAAGGGAAAGAAGCGACGAGTGATGATGGCTACCCACGACCGGCGGCTGCTTTCGCTCGACGCGTCGACCGGAAGACCCGATGCCGCTTTCGGCAACTACGGCGCGGTGGCGATGACCAGGGATCTGGGGCGCAAGGTCCTCGAGTCGCGAACCACACACAGCTCGCCGCCGGCGATCTGTCGCGACACCGTGATCGTGGGCTCGATCGTGGTCGATGATCACCGTCGACGAGGAGCTCGGCCTCGCCTATCTGCCGATCGGCACACCGACGAGTGACCTCTACGGTGGTCACCGCCTTGGCGACAACCTCTACGCCGAGAGCCTGGTGGCGGTCGACTGCGAGACCGGCGAAAAGCGCTGGCACTTCCAGATCGTGCACCACGGCCTCTGGGACTACGACCTGCCACCGCCGCCGAACAGGATCGACCTGATGGTGGACGGCAAGCTCCGGAAGGTGGTGGCGCAAGCCAGCAAGCAGGCCTTCCTCTTCGTCTTCGATGCGGTGACGGGAGAGCCGCTCTGGCCGATCGAAGAGCGTCCCGTGCCTCCGAGCCAGGTGCCTGGAGAGCGCGCCTCGCCGACCCAGCCCTTCCCCACCAGGCCCGCCGCCTACGATCGCCAGGGCATCACCGTAGACGACCTGACCGACTTCACGCCCCAGCTTCGGGAAGAAGCCCTCGAGATCGCGAAGGCGTACGAGCTGGCGCCTCTCTACACGCCGCCTCGGGTCGCGGGCGAGGGCAAGCCGGTGATCCAGCAGCCCGGTCCGGGCGGAGGCACCAACTGGACCGGCACCGCGGTGGACCCCGAAAGCGGCATGATCTACGTGCCTTCCTACGCCACCCCGAGATCCGTTTCGCTCACCGCGCCCGACTCCAATCGATCGGATCTGCGGTACGTACCCGACGGCTGGTACGAGCACGTCGAGGGTCCTCGAGGTCTGCCGCTGGTCAAACCGCCATACGGACGCGTCACCGCGATCGATCTCGCTACCGGCGAGCACGTCTGGGTCGCGGCCCACGGTGAGGGGCCGCGCAACCACCCGACGATCAAGCACCTGGGCCTGGATCGGCTGGGCTCCCCGAACCGGTCTGCAGCGCCGCTGGTGACCAGGACTCTGTTGTTCGTCACGCATCATGCCGAGGACACCACCGGCGCCGATCCCCACGCCACGGATCGACCGGCCGAGATCAGCGTTTACGACAAGAAGACCGGGGCCTACCTGGGCGGCATCGAGCTCCCCGACCGGCCCAACTCCAACCTCATCACCTACGAAGTTGGCGGGCGTCAGTATCTCGCGGTGAGCGTCGGCGGCGGAAGGGAGGCTGCCCAGGACAGCATTCCGGGCGTGGTCGCGCTCGCCCTCGACCCCAGTTCCTGACGAAACCTGGAGCAGTACCGGGACACTGTCGAACCCAGGCCTCGCTGCAGGCAACAAAGGAGAGACGATGATGCGCACTTTCGAGCGATTCCCGTTAGTTCTGGCGCTGGCGATCGGCGCGATGGGGGTCGAAGCCGGCAGCTTGCGCGCCGCCCAGGACTGCGAGGCCTTGCCGGCGATGGACTTCACGGGCATTCCGGATGCGCCGACGCAGGCGACGGCGACCCGAATGGTGGAGGCCACCGGCGAGGTGCCCGCCCATTGCCGGATGGATGGGTATGTCACGCCCAATGTCCGGATCGTGCTAGACCTGCCCGACAGCGCCTCGTGGAACGGCAAGTATCTGCAGGCGAGCCCTGGTGGCCAGGGCGGCTCGACGGAACAGGAGGCCGGATGGTGCGATGAGGCCTTGCGGAGAGGCTATGCCTGTCTCACACACGATACGGGGCATTTCGGCATGACAAGAAGGTCCTCGTGGGCCTACAACAATCTCCAGGCGGAGCTCGATTACGGCATCCGCGGTCACCATGTCGCCGCTCTGGCGGGCAAGGCCATCACCGAGCACTACTACGGCCGGGCGCCGGCGTTCTCCTACCATGTGGGCTGTTCCGCTGGCGGGAAGCAGGGAATGGTCCAGGCGAGTCGCTTTCCCTGGAACTTCGACGGCATTCTCGCCCAGGAGCCCGCGAACGTAACGGCCGTGGGCGTGATGATCTTGTGGAACGCCCTGGCATCGTACGACGCGGACGGCCAGCCGCTGTTCACACCCGCCGATCTCGACGTGCTGCACGCGGGGGCCATTGCCGCCTGCGATGCGGACGATGGCCTCGAGGATGGGATCATCGGTGGCGATCCGCGCACTTGCCAATTCGATCCGGCCGACCTCGCCTGCGCGTCGGGGCAGACATCGGGCTGTCTATCGCCGGTCCAGGTGGAGGCGGCCAAAAAGAAGTACACCGGGCCGGTGACATCGACCGGAGAGAAGCTCAGCAAATACTTCCCGTTCTATCCTGCCTTGCCCGGCTCGGAGAAGGGCAACTACTTCTCCATGGATCTCGAGTCAAGGACCTCGTGGGGGCGGTTCAAGGCGTTCAACCCGGATCCGGGACCGAGCTGGAAGGCGTCCGACTTCGATTGGGACCACGATTACAAGCGCATGGGGATTTCAGATGCGCTGGTGAATGGTTTCAGCAATCCCGATCTACGCAATTTCAAGACGGCGGGTGGCAAGCTGCTGATCATCCAGGGTTGGGAAGACTCTGGTTTGCCCAGCCCACGAGTCAGCATCGACTACTACGAGATGGCGGAACGCATCATGGGGGGACGAGCCAGCGCCCAGGAGGCGGTTCGTCTGTTCATGATTCCGGGCCGTACCCATTGCTATGGTGGCGTTGGCGCGACCAGCGGCGACTACCTCAGCTACCTCGAAGCCTGGGTCGAAGAGGGGAAGGCACCCGACATGATCGTCGGCTACCGTCCAGAAGAAGACCCCTCCAGCAGACGGACTGCGAGAGCTTATGTCGAAGCGAATACCGCGGTACCTGAGAGCTACAGATTCACGCGGCCCCATTATCCCTACCCGCTGCAAGCGCGATACAAGGGCAGCGGCGATCCCAACGACTATCGGAACTTCGAGCCCGTCGAACCGGAGCGTCCCTGAGGTCAACAGTGGCCCGAGTCAGTAGGGGCCCGCGTCAGTAGGGCCCGCGTCAGTAGGACAGGTTCTCCGTGACGCGCACCCAGCGTCCGTCCTGTACCTCGGCGAGGAACGACTCGTCCGAGCCGACACGCTTCTCCGGCCCAAAGCTCAGGACCGGACCGCCGAAGATGTCCTGGTAGTCGTCGATCGACTCGATCGCGGCGACCAGCGAATCGACCGTGAGGTCCGACCCGGCGTCGCGTAGAGCCCTGACCGTGAAGTCGGCGACCAACCAGCCCAGGAGCGAGCCGGTGTTGGGCTCCTGGCCGTAGCGTTCCTCGTAATCGGCGAGGAAGTCGCGGACCTCCTGGCGAGGATGATCGGCGTAAGGAAACTCGAACGACGTCATCGCGTAGAAGCCATTGGTCACACCGCCCTCCGCCTCCGCGACCTCGGACTCGAACGCCGCGATCGGGCCGACGAAGTCGACGTCCCAGTCGATCCCCCGTGCCGCCGAGATCGCCAGGATCGTGTCGCCGATGATCGTTCCGAGCACGATCAGATCGCAGTCGGCCTGCCGAAGCTTGAGGATCGCCGCGCTGAAGTCGGTGTCGAGAGGCCTGTGGGCGGTCGAGTCGATGACCTCCCGGCCCATCTCGCCGAGCTGATCGTTCGCGGCGTCGGTCATCTCCGTTCCGTAGTCGGTGTCCTGGGTCATCGTGCAGATGCGCTCCTTGCCCCTCTCCTCGACGAAGTACTTGATGGCGGCGCGCATCTGGTCGTAGTAGGTGGAGATGCCGGCGAACTTCAGCCGATGCAGCGGTTCCGCCATCGAACGCGCGCCAGAGAGCGGGAAGATGTTCGGAACGCCCGCCTCGAACTGGCTGGTCATGACGGCGTTGTTCATCGGCGTCCCGAGGGCGCCCACCATGGCGAAGATCCGGTCGCGGTGGATCAGCTTGTTGGCCGCCTGGACCGCGCGAGGCACCTGGTATTGATTGTCCTCGACGACGAAGCGGATCTGGCGGCCGTGGACGCCGCCTTCCTCGTTCACGCGATCGAAGATCATTCGCGCCGCGTTGATGCTGCCGACACCGATGGCCGCGGCCGGACCGGACAGGTCGGTGTAGGTGCCGAGCACGATCTCCCCGGCCGCTTCCGAGGTTTCGGGATCGGAGCTCCCGCACCCTGCCAGGACGGCGCCAAGCAACAAGCAAGCGACAGCCAGCGCATTGAAAGGTCCGGAAGCCGGCGCTTCGCGCCGGATGCCGGCGGGGACGCCGGCGCACCCAGTTTCTACTGCGGACGGTCCCAGGTGTCTATCGGTCATGCCTGCTGTCCTCCGTACATCGAATCGATCAGGGGTCGGTACTTCTCATTCACGAACTTGCGTTTGAGCTTCATCGTCGGGGTGAGCTCGTCGTCCTCGGGGGTCAGCTCCTGGTCGATCAGGCGGAACTTCTTCACCTGCTCGACGCGCGCGAACTTCGCGTTGACGGCCTCCACCTCAGCCTGGATCAACTCGACGATCTCCTCCGCGGCACACAGGCTCTGGTAGTTGGTGAAGGGCACGTGATGATCCTGAGCGTACTTGACGACGTTGTCGTGGTCGATCATCACGAGACACGTCAGGAACTTGCGCTTGTCGCCAATCACCACCGCGTCGGCGATGTAGGGCGAGAACTTGAGCTGGTTCTCGATCTCACTCGGCGTGATGTTCTTGCCGCCGGCCGTGATGATGATGTCCTTCATCCGGTCGGTGATCTTGAGAAAGCCGTCCTCGTCGATCTCGCCGACGTCGCCGGTGTGGAGCCACCCGTCACGAATCGTCTCGGCCGTCTTCTCCGGCTGGTTGAGGTAACCCATGAAGACGAACTCTCCGCGGATCAGGATCTCGCCCTCCCCGGAGATCCTGATTTCGCCGTAGGGAACGGAACGGCCGACGGTGCCGGGCCTGATCTCGCCCGGCTCCAGGATGGAGGCGATGCCGGTGTTCTCGGTCTGGCCGTAGCCCTCCACCATGTCGATGCCGAGTGCGAGATACCAGCGGATCAGATCGGGTGAGATCGGCGCGGCTCCGGTGCCGATCCAGCGACAGCGGTCGAGGCCCAGGAACTTGCGAATGTTGCGCAGCACGAGCGCATCGCCGACGCGGTAGGCAAGCTCCAGGAGCGCCCCAGGCTTCTTGCCCTCGAGACGTTTGTCCGCTCGCTTGAACCCGATCCCGATCGCCTTTCCGTACGCCCATTTCTGCAAGGAGGTGGCGTCGGAGAGGGCGATGCTGATGGCCGAGTAGAACTTCTCCCACACGCGCGGCACCGAGAAGAACAGCGTCGGCTGGATCTCCTGAGCGTTCTCGGGCACCGTTTCCGGATTCTCGACGAAGTTGAGCTTGGTGCCGGTGTAAAGGGAGCCGTAGACGAAGATCCGCTCGGCGATGTGGCACAGCGGCAGGAAGGCCATGCGCTCGTCGTCCTCGTTCTGCGAGAGGACGTGCGGTGCGTTGACGCACTGGAACACGAGGTTGTGGTGGCTGATCATCGCCCCCTTCGGCGGCCCGGTGGTGCCGGAGGTGTAGACGAGGATCGCGAGGTCCTCGGGCTGCGCCAGCTCGAGGCACTCGGCCCAGGCCTCGGGGTGGAGCTCGTCCTGTTCGCGTCCGAGCGCGAGCAGGTCGTCGTAGCTCATGGCCCGCGCATCCTCGAAGTCCCGCAGGCCCTCCATGTCGAAGATGACGATCTGCTCGAGCGTCGGGCACTTTTCGCGCACCTCGAGCACCTTGTCGAGCTGCTCCTCGTCTTCGACGAACATCACCTTGCAGCCGGAGTCGTTGACCAGGTAGTCCACCTGCTCGGCCGCATCCGTCGGGTAGATCCCCGCGCACACGCCGCCGGCGCCGAGCACCCCCATGTCGGCGAACATCCACTCGGTGATCGTGTTGGAGAGGATGCAGGCGACGTCGCCCTTGCCGAAGCCGAGCGACCGCAGCGCCAGCCCCGTATGGCGCGCCTTCTCGCCGAAGGTGCGCCAGGAGACGTCCTGCCAGATGCCGAAGTCCTTCTCCCGCAGTGCTGTGCGGTCGCCGTACTTCTCGACGCGGCTCCAGAACATCGTCGGCACGGTGCCGGCGAAGCCGGTGTCGCGCCAGAACACGAGCTCGCGGCCGTCGTCGGCCGTGCGCGTCTCACGCACGAGATCGGGGTTCGATTCGGGGCCGCCCATCCTCACCTCCAGGTCTTGCGCTTCTTCCACCGGCGGATTCCCCTCGGCATCTGGTCCTTCATGCCCAGATAGAACTCCTGGATGTCCGGTGAGCTCTCGAGCTTCTCGCACGTGTCGTCCATGACCACCCTTCCGTTCTCGAGCACGTAGCCGTAGTGCGAGTGTCGCAGCGCGACGTGGGCGTTCTGCTCGACGACGAGGATCGTCATGCCCTGCTCCTCGTTGATGCGGTTGATGATCTCGAAGATCTGGTGGACCAGGATCGGAGACAGCCCGAGCGACGGCTCGTCGAGCAACAGCATCCTGGGATGCGCCATCAGGGCACGTCCGATGGCGAGCATCTGCTGCTCGCCGCCGGAGAGCTGGCTCGCCTGTTGCGAGGCTCGATCGGCGAGCGCCGGGAAGTAGTCGTAGACGCGCTCGAGATCGTCGGCGATGCGGGCGCGGTCGCGGCGACTGTACGCGCCCATTCGCAGGTTCTCGCTCACCGAGAGGAAGGGAAAGACCTCCCGGCCCTCCGGCACGTGGCTCAGGCCGAGACGCATGACGGCGTCCGGGTCGCGGCGCGCGATGTCCTCGCCGGCGAAGACGATCTCGCCCTTCTGGGGATCCATCACGCCGGAGATCGTACGGAGGATGGTCGTCTTGCCCGCGCCGTTGGCGCCCAGAACGGCGACGATCCGGCCTTCGGGCACCGCCAGGCTGACGCCGCGGATCGCCATGATCGGACCGTAGTAGGTCTCGACGTTCTTGAGCTCGAGCAGCACCTAGTCCGCTCCCAGGTAGGCGTCGACGACGGCGGGGGTCTTCTGCACGTCCGCGGGGCTGCCCTCCGCGATCACGCGACCTTCGTTGAGGGCGAGCACCCGCCCCGCCACCCGGCTCACGAGACCCATGTCGTGCGCCACCATGACGACCGTCACGCCGAGGTCGCGGTTGATGTCCTCGATCCAGAATCCCATGTCCTCGCTCTCCTCGGGGTTCAGCCCGGAGGTCGGCTCGTCGAGGAGCAGCAGCTTCGGCTCCAGGCAGAGCGCGCGGCCCACCTCCACGACCTTGCGCACTCCGTAGGGCAGGTTCGCGATCCTCTGCTCGCGGTAGTGGGCGAGTTCGAGGAGGTCGATGACGTCTTCCACGCGGCGCCGGTGCTCGAGCTCCTCTCGCCTCACCGCGGGGAGGAACAGGAGATGGGACAGCGCCGTCGAGCGCCGGTGGACATGACGGCCGATGAGGAGGTTCTGCAGAACGGTGGCGTGCTCGAAGAGCTCGATGTTCTGGAAGGTGCGCGCGAGGCCGAGCGGCGCGATGCGATGTGCCGGCAGCGAGGTGATGTCGCGGCCCGCGAACCGAACGCTCCCGCCGTCGGGGGAGTAGATGCCGCTCACCAGATTGAAGAGCGTCGTCTTGCCGGCGCCGTTCGGTCCGATGATGGCGAACACCTCGCCCTCGTCGACGTCGAAGCTCACGTGGTCGACGGCACGAATGCCCCCGAAGCTGATCGACAAGTCCTCGACGGCGAGGTAGCTCACCGCAGTCGCTCCGTGCGCAGGTAGGTCTTCTGGCGCCGGTGCGTCGCCCGGCGGTAGAGCGGGAACAACTGGAAGTAGCTCTTGATCTTGAGCCAGCGGCCGAAGATGCCCTGGGGCTCGAAGAGGATCACCAGCACGAGGATGAGACCGAAGATGCCCGGCTCGAGGCCGGGAGCCTGAGCGATCTGCGGCGGCAGCGTGTCGCGGGCGATGGCGAGGAGCTGAGGCAGGAAGCCGATGAAGAGCGCACCGTAGATGACGCCCCGCATCGAGCCGACCCCGCCGACCACGACCATCAGGAGGAGCTGCAACGAGATGAGGAACGTGAAGGCGTCGGGCGATAGGTAGCCGAGGCGATGCGCGAAGAGAGCGCCGGCGAGGCCGGTGATGCCGGCGCTGAGGGCGAAAGCGAGGGTCTTGTAGACGGCCAGGTTGATGCCGACGCTCTCGGCCGAGATCTCCGAGTCACGGATAGCGACCATGGCTCTTCCCGTCGAGGACCGCAGGATGTTGAGCGCCGCCAGCAGCGTCACGACGAGGAGCGTGAGCGTCACATAGTAGTGCTGCCAGCCCTGCGTGAGCGGCATCCCGAAGAGGCTCGCCTGCGGAACGGCGAGGCCGCGAAAGCCCCCGGTGAGCCATTCCGCGCGCGAGATCGTCTGCTCGGTGAGCATGGCGAAGGCCAGGGTGGCGATGGCGAGATAGATGCCCGTCATCCGGAGCGCGATCCACCCCACGCCGGCGCCGACGAGCGCCGAGACCAGGACCGCCGCGACGATCGAGAGAAGGAACGGCAGACCGACGCCCAGAAGGAGCGAATGGGTATAGGCGCCGATCGCCAGGAACGCCGCGTGGCCCAGGCTCACCTGGCCGGTGTAGCCAACGAGCAGCATCAGGCCGACGCCGGCGATGGCGTAGATCATCACCAGGTTGAGCTCGCCCAGATAGAAGGTGCCGAGCGCCGCCGGCGCCGCGGCGGCCAGCACCAGGAGCAGGCCGTACCAGAACCGGTCGCCACCGTGCTTGAGGTGGTCGATGTCCTGGTTGTAGTGGGTCTTGAAGAGGAACCGCATTCGATGCTCGCCGCCCGTCAGACCTTCTTTCGCTGAATCTGCGCGAACAGGCCCTGGGGCCGCAGGATCAAGGCCAGAATGAGAATGCCGTAGGCGGACATCTCCTGGAAACCGGCGGGCAGGTAGACCCCCGCGAACTGCTCGGCGACGCCGATGATCCAACCGCCGAGCAGCGCGCCGGGGATCGAGCCGAAGCCGCCGATCACCGCGGCCGCGAAGGCCTTGATCCCGATGAATCCCATCCCGGGCTGGACCAGCGAGACGGGCGCCAGGAGGATCCCGGCCACGGCGGCGACTCCGGCGGAGATCGCCCACACCAGGGAGAAGACCCGCTTGACCGGGATGCCGACGTAGTAGGCCGCGAGCTGGTTCTGCGACGTGGCCTGCATGGCGATGCCGAGCCGCGTGTGGCGGAAGAACAGGAACAGCACGACGCAAAGGACGAGGGTGCCCAGCAGGATCGCGAAGTTCTCGTAGCTCACGACGATCTCGCCGACACGCAGCGACTTGCCGGTGTACGGCGTGGGAAAGCTCTGCGGGTCGTAGCCCCACACCAGTCCCGCCACGGCGCGGAAGATGAAGCCCAACCCGATCGTCAGCATCACGATGGCGAACTGGGGTTCGCCCAGAACGCGGCGCAGCACGAAGGCGTCGAGCAGATAGCCGAAGACCGCCAGCGCCAGGACCGAGATCAACAACCCCAGCGCCCAGGGCAGACCGAAGTCGCCGATCAGGGTCACCGCCACGAAGGCGCCCAGCATCATGAGATCGCCCTGGGCGAAGTTCACCATCTCGGTCGCCTTGTAGACGAGGACGAAGCCGAGAGCGATCAGGCCGTAGATGCAGCCGACGGCCAGACCATTGACGAGAACCTGCAGGAGCTGACTCAGAGTGACTCCCCCTGCCGGCCCGCGTCGTTGGCCCCGAGGACGGGGGACAGCGGCGTGATCTGCATGCCGCGATGCTAGCGTCCATGCAACTGGCCGCAACGCGGACCGGCCTGGCGGCCGGCGCTTTCGCGACAGCCACCGGCACTCTGTAGGATCACACTGGGTGCGCCGGCGTTCTCGCCGGCAGTATCCGCGGGTCTTCTGACCCGCGGGAGACAACGCGCCGCGAAGCGGCGACGACATTGCGAAACCCACCATAGACAGGGAGTGACGTCCATGACTACTACCGCCTCCGTAGCCACCCGAGCACCGGCCGACCGCATCGACCTGGCCGACCCCGGCCTGCTTCGAGCCCAGGCCTACATCGACGGCCAGTGGGTCGACGCGGACTCCGGCGAGACCTTCGCCGTCGAGAACCCCGCCAACGGCGAGGTCCTGGCCGAGGTCGCCTGCTGCGGCGGCGCCGAAACGAGCCGCGCCATCGAGGCAGCCGGAAGGGCCTTCGAGCAGTGGCGGCACACCACGGCCAAGGAGCGCGCCGCGATGCTGCGGCGCTGGTTCGACCTGATGATGGAGAGCCAGGAAGACCTGGCTCAGATGATGACGGCCGAACAGGGCAAGCCCCTCTTCGAGGCCCGCGGGGAGATCGCCTACGGCGCCAGCTACGTCGAGTGGTTCGCCGAAGAGGCCAAGCGGGTGTACGGCGACACGATCCCCCAGCCTGCCAACGACAAGCGCGTCGTCACCATCAAGCAGCCGGTCGGCGTGGTGGCCTGCATCACGCCCTGGAACTTCCCCAACGCCATGCTCGCGCGCAAGATCGCGCCGGCCCTCGCCGCCGGCTGCACGGTCGTCTGCAAGCCGGCCAACGAAACGCCCCTGTCTGCCAATGCCCTGGCGGAGCTGGCGGAGAGGGCGGGCATCCCGGCCGGAGTGATCAACATCCTCTGCGGCCAGACCGAGGAGATCGGCAAGGAACTGACGTCCAACCCCACCGTCCGCAAGCTCACCTTCACCGGCTCCACCGCGGTGGGCAAGCTGCTCATGAGGCAGTGCGCGGGCACGATGAAGCGGATGTCGATGGAACTCGGTGGCAACGCGCCCTTCATCGTCTTCGACGACGCCGATCTGGACGCGGCGGTGGCTGGCGCGATGATCTGCAAGTTCCGCAACGCCGGCCAGACCTGCGTCTGCGCCAACCGCATCCTGGTCCAGGAAGGCGTCTACGACGAGTTCGCCGAGAAGCTCGCCGCGGCGGTGGCCGGGATCAAGATGGGCGACGGCACCGAGGAAGGCGTCACCGTCGGCCCGCTGATCAGCACCGAGGCCGTCGCGAACGTGACCAGCCGCGTCACCGACGCGGTGGACCGGGGCGCCACCGTCGAGATCGGCGGCGGTCAATCGGATCTGGGCGAGTGCTTCGTCCAGCCCACGATCCTCACGGGCGTCACGGACGACATGCGGGTCTTCCGCGAAGAGATCTTCGGCCCCATCGCGCCGCTCATGAAGTTCAGCACCGAAGAGGAAGCCATCGCCATGGCCAACGACACCGAGTTCGGCCTCGCGAGCTACTTCTACGCCCGCGACGTCGGTCGCATCTGGCGCGTCAGCGAGGCCCTCGAGTACGGCATCGTCGGCATCAACGAAGGCATCATCTCCAACGAGATGGCCCCCTTCGGCGGCATGAAGGAATCCGGCCACGGCCGCGAAGGGTCGAAGTACGGCTTGGACGACTACCTCGAGATCAAGTACATGTGCATCGGGGGGATTGACGGGTAGGGGGAGAAGGTCGCCGGCCTCCGGCCGGCGGCTGTTTGTTCTCGGGCTCCGCCCGAAGCGGACCAGAAGGTCCGCGCACCCAGAGCACGGGCGCGGGGTTCTGCGAATTGCCCTGCTGCAACTGGGTTGCGTCCGCAGCGGCGACATGTCATCCGCATGTAGAGAAGCAGGCCACGCCGAGGCGGCTCTCTGGGTGCGCGGACCTTCTGGTCCGCTCGCCGCCGAAGGCGGCCAGAAACACGACGCCGCGAAGCGGCGACCGCAACCGCCGCTGCAGCGTCATGCCATCCGCATGTAGAGAACCCCGCCACACCGGTGCCGTTCTCTGGGTGCGCGGACCTTCTGGTCCGCTCGCCGCCGAAAGCGGCCAGAAACACGCGCCGGCCAAAGGCCGGCTCCGCTACCCGCCGACCCTCAAGCCGCCTCGCGCGAACCGCTCACGAGACCAGCCAAATCGCGAACGTCGCCCACCATCTCCAACCGCAACGAAACCTCCCGCAACCGATCACTCGCCTCCGCGCCAAGCAACGGCGCCGTCAGACCAGTCATCTTCGCCGCCAGCTTGGCCCCCTGCGCGTCCAAATCCGTCGCCGGAATCCCGGTGTCGTGGAACTCCTCCAACCTGTGACCATTCGCCCGCAACTCCACTCTGGCCTGAGTGTGCCCCAAGCCACGGTCGGTCCGCACCTCGACCCGGTCGATCATCCGCGCAACCTCCGGATCGTCCAGCGTCTCGTCGACGAACGTCCCGGTGTCCGTCGTGTCGATGCCCAGCATCGCCAGCGACGTCGTGGCCACCAGGCTGAACTTCGCCTCCAGCCCGGTCTTGGGCTCAGGAATGCCGCAGACGTCGAGCAACCCCGGATGCACCGTGACGATCGCCTTCTCGACATCCCCCGCCGAGACCCCCGCGGCCGCCAACTGCGGGCGCAGCCGCCCCACCGATTCGATCGCCGCGTGAGTCAGGTAGCAGGCGGCGTGGTA
>JAPOVF010000193.1:5573-33879 GCA_026708285.1 Acidobacteriota bacterium | reverse complement strand
ACGGCATGCCCGATAGCGAGGGCCTCGAGAACTGCGTGACGGCCCTGAAGCAGATCGTCGGCCACGCCGAGCAGAAGGGCGTCACGATCTGCATGGAGTTGCTGAACTCCAAGGTCAACCACGCCGACTACATGGCCGACAACATGCCCTGGCTGGTCGAACTCGTGGACCGCGTCGGATCCGACCGCTTCAAGATCCTCTACGACATCTACCACGCCCAGGTCATGGAAGGCGACGTGATCCGCACGATCCGCGACTATCACCAGCACATCGGCCACTACCACACCGCCGGCAACCCGGGCCGCAACGAACTCGACGAGAACCAGGAGCTGTTCTACCCGGCGATCATGCGCGCCATTCTCGAGACCGGCTACACGGGGATCGTGGGCCAGGAGTTCATTCCCAAGAGCAGCGACAAACTCGCTGCTCTTGCGCATGGTGTGAGTGTCTGCGACGTCTGACGATCGCAGACACTGCACGACATTCCCAAGGGGGAGGACAAGCTGGCCGCGCTAGCTCACGGCGTGCGCGTCTGCGACGTCTGATCCCTGAACAGGAACGCGAACCCCACCATCGTCAGCACGGCAAGCGCGGACAGCGAGTACCAGAGCGCCGAATAGTCGAGCACGCCGGCGTCGCTGGTGAAGAGTCCGGACAGCACCTGCAGCACGGGCGCGGCGAGCACAGGGCCCAGGCCCAGAATCACGATCCCGAACACGGTCTGCGCCGAGTGGCGGACGTCCTCCTCCGCGATGCGGTCGACGTAGATGAACGCGGCCGCGAAGAAGCACGCATAGCAGAGGCCGTGGAGCGCCTGGCTGGCGACGATCAGGGGCACGGGGAGGAATACGCTGCCGAAGATCGCGTAACGGGCCGCGTAGGCGAGCACGCCGATCGTGATCACGCGGCGGAAACCGAACCGCGACAGCAGCCAGCCCGTGGCCACCATGACCGCGATCTCGGCGAACTGGCCGATGCTCATCGCCGGGCCGATCCGGCTGTCCGGCAGCCCGAGCTCCTGGCTCATGAAGGGCGCCGTCTGCATGAAGTAGATCTGGTGGATCACCGCCACCGGCAGGCTCGCCGCCACCAGGACCGCGAAGGACCGCTGCCGGAAGAGCCCGAACGCCTTCGCGAAGGCGAGCTTGTCCTTGGCGTCCCGCCGCGGCGGCGTCGGCGGCAGGAAGAGGCAGAAGAGCGCGTAGCCGAAGGCGAGCACTCCGCTCCACACCAGGGAATCGACGAGCCGGGCGGTCGCGTCCGGCGCCTCGGCTCCGACATAGAACGGCGGCAGCCAGGAGAGGCGCACGTCGGAAAGCAACCAGAACAGCGGGAAGGCCCAACTGGCCGCGATCCAGCCGATCGTTCCCCAAACCCGCACCCGCGGGAACTCGCGGTCGCCGTCGTCCATGTGGGCGAAGGCGAGCGAGTTCGACAGGGCCAGCGTCGGCGTGTAGAGCACCGAGTACAGCACCGACAACCACAGCCAGGCGCTGAAGGTGGTCTGGTAGGCGGTGATGATCTTGACCACGCCGCCGGCCACCAGGAGCACGGCGAGCACCCGTTGGGTCGAGAACGACCGGTCGGCGAGCTGGCCCGCAACGAAGGGCGCCGTCACCGCCCCGATCGAACTCGCAAGGCCGAGGATCCAGCCGATCTGACCGGGAGTGAAGCCGAGACCGCCCTCGGAGGGCTCCGCCTGGAGGTAACGGGCAAGCACCGGCAGCCACACTCCCCACACTCCGTACTGCAGGAGCATCATCACGGAGAGCCGTAGATATGTCTGCCGGTTCACTGGTGCATCCTAGATCTACAATCCCGCGTCCATCCGATTCGATGCGAAACGACGAAGAGACAGCGGTCGCCGGTCCGTCCGGCAAGGGCGCAGCCCTCGCCGGTATCGAGGTCGTCGACGCCGCCGGCACCGTCGCGACCGCCTACTGCGGGAAGCTGTTCCGCGACCTCGGAGCGCGGGTCACGAACCTCGAACCGCCCGGCAGGGGACATCCGATCCGCAGTCTGCCCCCCTTCCATCCGAAGGCTCCGGCGCCGGAGGCGAGCGGACTCGCCACCTGGCTGTCGCTCGGCAAACGGAGCGTCGCCGCCCACGTAGAGGACGAGGCCGCCGTGCACGTCCTGCGCACCGCCGACGTCATCCTGGATGACGACCCCGGAGCCGTCCAGGAACTCCACGACGGCCAGATCCGCCTGTCGCTGTCCTGGTTCGGAGCCACGGGGCCCTACGCCGCGCGTGCCGCCACGGACCAGGTCATCAGCGCACATACGGCCGCGGCCCGGGCAGTCGGCCCGGCCGAGGGGCCTCCGATCCTGACCACGGGATACACACCGCAGGTGGTCGCGGGCACGCTCGCCTACGTCGCCGGCATCGGCCATCTGCTGGCGCTAGAGACCGGCGGTCTCGAAAGAGCGGTCCACCTCGACGTCTCCATCTTCGAGGCGGCGATGTGCATCACCGAACCAGGTCCGCCCGGCACGCTCGCGACCGGCGTCATCCGCCCCCGGCTCGGCATCAACCGCTTCTGGCCCACCTACCCGGCCTGCATCTATCCCTGCCGGGACGGCTGGCTCGGCGTGACCACGGTGACGCCGTCGCAGTGGCGAAGCCTGTGCTCTCTCCTGGACCTTCCCGAGCTGGCCTCAGAGCCCCGCTACCAGGTGTCGATCAACCGTCTCGAAGACGCCGACCGGATCGACGCGGCACTCGGGCCCCGCTTTCTCGAGCGAACCGGGCCGGAGTGGGTGGAGGCCGGCCAGGCGGCCCGCATCCCGCTGGCCCTCGCTCCTACCCCAGCCGAACTCTTCGAACTCGATCAGTTTCGCGACCGCGGCGCCTGGGTTGAAGCCGAACACCCCGACCAGGGGCGTTTTCTCGCCGCCGGCACGCCGTTTCGCTTGCACCGCACGCCCGCCACGCCAGGCGGCTCGGCGCCGCGCCTGGGAGAGCACGGCACGCGGGGCGAACGCCCCACCCTCCATCCACCGAGGAAGCGTGCACCCAAGTGGCGCGTCCCCGCGCCACTTGCGTCGCAGGCCGTGCGTTCGCTGGGCGCCTCCCCCCAGGCCCGCCGTCCCACGCTGCTCGGCGACATCCGCATCGTCGACCTGACGATGGGCTGGGCGGGTCCGCTCGCCACCCGCCAACTCGCCGACATGGGCGCCGAGGTGATCAAGGTCGAGTCCTGCCAGTACTTCGACTGGTGGCGCGGCTGGGAATCGACGCCCGAGACGATCAAGCAGAAGCTCTACGAGCAATCCACCGCCTTCAACACGACCGGCCGCAACAAGTTCGGCATCACTCTCGACCTGACCAGCCGTCGCGGAGTCGATCTGCTGCTGCGCCTGGTCGCGATCTCGGACGCCGTGATCGAGAACTACACCGCCAGTGTCCTGCCCAAGCTGGGGCTCGCCTACGAGTGCCTCCTCGAGGTGAACCCCGAACTGGTCATGGTGTCGATGCCTCCCTTCGGCGCGAGCGGCGAATGGATGTACCACCGCGGCTACGGTTCGACGGTCGAGCAGGCATCCGGCCTGCCCCACCTGAACGGCGGCGCCGGGGATCCGCCCACGATGCAGCACGTGGCGCTCGGCGATCCGATCGCGGGGATCAACGCCGCCGCGGCACTGCTCACCGCGCTCCGGCACCGCCGGCGGACCGGCGAAGGCCAGTATGTCGATCTCTCCCACGTCGAATCGATGTTCCCGCTGGCCGCTCACGGACTCGTCGCGCAGGCGATGCGAGGCGAACCGCCTGCGCGTGAGGGTGGTCGCCATCCGCTGCACGCTCCCTGGGGCACCTACCCGTGCATCGGCGCGGAACCCTGGATCGCCATCACCGTCGAGACGGACGACCAGTGGCGGCGGCTTTGCGGCACGCTGGACATGGACGGGTCCGATCCCCGCTTCGCCGCCCGGGCCGGACGCAAGGAGCACGAGGACGATCTCGACCGGGCGCTCGGCAAAAGGACGAGGCTGTACGACGGCATGGCGCTCGAGCGCCGTCTGGCCGCGGCCCGGATTCCGGCAGCGGTCCTCCGCAACACGATCGACGTGCTCTACGACCCGCATCTCGAAGCTCGCGGCTACTGGCAGTGGCGCGAACGCGCCTTCGTCGGCGAACAGCCAAACCCGTCCGCGCCCTACCGGCCGGTGGGCGGAGACGACCGCCCCTACGCCGTCGAGTGGCCCGCGCCCACCCTGGGCCAGCACAGCCGCGAAGTGCTCTCCCGGCTGCTGGATCTCGGCGAAGCCGAACTGGACGCGCTGGAGGCCGACGACGTCATCGGCACCGAGCCGGTCCGCTGACGCCACGGGCTACGCCGACCTCCCGCGCGGTCCCCGTCGCTACTCCATCTCCTCCAGTTCGTCCACACCCTCGACGACGCGGTAGAGGCGGTCCGGCTCCACGCCGGCGAAGGTCTGCGTGATGTCCGTCGTCGGCCAGTAGATCTCCACCTTCTCCACCGTCGCGGGCCGACCGAGGCCGATCGTTTGGCGGAGCGGATTGCCGCCGAAGCTGCCGCCGCCGCCCGTCCGGCGATGGATGCTTCGACGACCCCCGTCCGCGTCCACGACGTCGACGCGGACCCGGGCGCCGATCGCCGAGCGGTTGCTCCGGGACCCGACCAGGCGCAACCCCAGCCAGCGGTTGCCGAAGCCGGGATTCTCGAACAGGGCGTCGCCGAACCCGTCGCCGGGGAAGGCGCCGCCCATCTGCTCGAACACGTCCAGGTCGCCGTCCGAGTCGATGTCGGCAAACACGACCGCGTGCCCCTTCTGCAGGTGGCCGAAACCGGCAGCCAGGCTCACGTCGACGAACCGCTCGCCCCCCAGACTGCGGTAGAGCACGTTGGGCATCACCGCCTCGTAGTCCGGATAGCCGGTGCCGAGGTAGAAGTCGAGGAAGCCGTCCCCGTCCAGATCGCCGAAGTTCGATCCCATCGGCAGATGGAGCCGGGTCAGGCCGGCCCGGGCCGCGACATCTTCGAACCGGCCTCCGCCCGTTCCGCGGTAGAGGCGCGCCAGCTCCCACGGCCCCGGGAGTCCCTGGTAACTGGCCGCGACGAAGCCCAGACCGCCACGGTCGCCCGTGTAGCTGGACACGAACAGGTCCAGGTTGCCGTCGTTGTCGACGTCCCAGAACCACGCGGGGAAGCTCTGACGCGGCCCGGTGACGCCGAGTGCCGCGGCGACGTCCTCGAAACTGCCGTCGCCCCGGTTGCGGTAGAGGCGGTTCGCCCCGCCCAGCACCGAGACGTAGAGGTCCGGGAACCGATCGTTGTCGTAGTCGCCCCAAACCGCCGCCTTGACGAAGGCGCGCACACCCAACCCGGCGGCCGCGGCCACATCCCGAAAGCGGACCACGCCGTCCGGCCCGGCGCCCTCGTTGCGGAAGAGTTGGGACGGCGCCGGTTGACCGGCGCTGTGCTCGTTGCCGACGAACAGGTCGAGGTCGCCGTCGTTGTCGACGTCCGCCCACGCAGCGGTCTGCGTCGGATAGTGGGCATCGCCTAGCCCGCTGACAAAGGTCACGTCGCGAAAGAGCTCCTCGCCAGACCCTCCGTCGCTCGTCGAGTCGTTGCGCAGCAGCGAGTTCGGGTGCCGGCCGTGCGGCCCGAACCAGGCCCCCCTGAGCACGTAGAGATCCACGTCGCCGTCGTTGTCGTAGTCGCCCTGGACCACGTTGAGACCGCCGTAGAGCCCCTCGAGGCCGGCAGCGGAGGTTGCGTCTTCGAACCCGCCGGCTCCGTCGCCCCGGAAGAACCGCGGTTCGCCCCCGGGATCGAAGGTCGTGGTGAAGACGTCGAGATCGGCATCCCCGTCGAAGTCGTCGATCACGGCGCCGCCCGACAGGTTGAACGTGTCGACCCCGAGTTCGGGCGCGACGTTCCGGAAGCGCGGGAAGTCCGCGTCGCTGCCGAACGCGGCAAGCGGCAGCCGATACTGAGGTTCAACCCCGGCAGGATGATCCCCCAGCGTCATGTGGACGAGGTTCAGCAGCCACTTACCCTGCACTTGCTGGACCGAGTCCTCAGGCACCAGCGCCAGGTACTCCCGCAGGTGCTGCGCCGCCATCTCGGAGCCTTCCCGTTCCCGATGAATCGCACCACCCCGGATCGGCAGGATGCACGCCTCGGCACTGTGGGCCGCCGTGCAGTTCCGGCTCTCTCCGTACCGCAGGTACGCCACGGCCATCCGGAACAGGGCCTTCGCCTTCTCCGGCCCCGGTATGGCGCTGAGTTCCGGCATCAGGTTCCGGGCTTCCTCGAATCGCTGCAACGCCGCCGTCTCGTTGCCCAGTCGAAGCTCCTCCTCCGCCAGGTCGATGAGGAGCCGGAACCGGCGATCGGCAGCCGCATCGGCGGACGCTGCCAGCAGCGCCCTGGCCGAGCGCGCGGGCGCTTCGCCAAGCCACGGATTCTCCTCGGCGCTCTCGACCCGGATCGCCTCCAGGAGGCCCAGCATCCGCTGATGGCTCGTCTGGACTGCATCCTTCTGCCCGGCGTCCATGGATGCGGACCTTGCCGGCGCGCGCACGGGCCGCTTTGCCCGATACATCTCCAGGCGTTGCCGGCGTTCCGGCGAGTTGCGCCCGGTCGCCTGCCGCTCCGACTCGAGGGCCTCCTCCTGCCGGGACACCGCCTCGTCGAAGCGGCCGGCCGCGGCCAGCGCCATGGCCAGGGTCTCCAGATGATCCAGTCCCGGCTGCTCAGAGAAGACGGCCTGGGCCAGTTCGACCGCCCGGGCGTCGTCGCGGGCCTCGGGCACGGGGCTCGTGGCAAGCAGCCGCGCCAGCAGATGCCGCATCGCGACGTCCTCCGGGAACCGCTCGAGCGCCGCCTCGAGCGTGGCGCGGCAATCGATGTAGCGGCCGGCCTGGAACTGCATCAAACCGAGATTGAAGCGCGCCGCCAGGTCGTCGGGCGTCAGCGCGACCAGGGCTTCCAGTTGGAGCGCGGCCCGCTCCGGCTCGCCCGCGCCGACCAGCAGCGCGGCCAGCGCCTGCCGCGCGTCGATCATGCCCGGATCGAGGTCGACGATCTTCTCGAGTTCCGAGATCGCGCCTCCCGTGTCGCCGGCCTCGGCACGCGCCCGGGCCCGCATCAGTTGCCAGGACAGATTCTCCGGATCGATGTCGGCTGCACGCTCCAGGTGGGCGCCGGCCTCGATGTCGCGGCCCGCGCGGCCCAGAAGAAGCGCCAGGTTGAAGTGCGCCCCGCCGTGGCCGGGACGTATCTCCAGGGCCCGTCTCAGGTGGGCCTCCGCCCGGTCGTGATCGCCGGTCTCGATCAGCGACCGGGCCAAGTTGAAATGGACGTCGACGTCGCGGCCGTTCGCGGCCAGCAGTTGCTCGTAGAGGGCGATCGCCTGCGCGTGGTCCCCAGAGCGAGCCGCCCTGACTGCCCGGTCGAAGACCGCTTCCTCCTTGACACCGAGCAGCTCGAGCCGCTCGCGCAGCGGGTCCGCCATCGCGACCGGTACCTGCCGGTTGCGGCTCAGTTCCGTCCGCGCCCGTTCCGTCTCGCCGGCCGCGCGCAACGCCATGCCGAGGTGATGACGCACGATACTGCCCTCCGGTTGCGTGGCCGCTACCGCCTCCAGGATCTGGACGGCACGCTCGGCGTCGCCGCGGTCGAGAGCGGCCCGTCCCAGGCCGAACCTGGCCGCGGCGCTCTCCGGACGTCCCGAGGCGGCCCTGCCGTAGGCGGCTTCGGCCGCGTCGAGCTCGCCCTCCGCCAGCAGCAGATCGCCGGCGCGGATCAGCGTCGGCGGGTCGTTCGGCCGCAGGTCGAGAGCGGCGCCGGCACTCGCGCGTGCCCGCTCCAGGTCGCCCGTTGCGTCGTACAGCAACAACTCGTAGTAGGCCCACTGGAAATCGCCGGGAGCAAGCGCTCGAAGCTGGCCGAGGCAGACGGAGGCGGCGCCGTGGAACTCGTAGTGCAGGTAGCGCAGGCAGAGGTCGGCGAAGGCGTTCGCCGCCGCCTGGGCCTCCGCTTCCACGACAGCACCCGCAAGCGCGGCCGCGACCGCGGGACGATCCTGTTCGAACTGGCGGCGGACTTCCGGGTCCAGGTGTTCGAGGCCCGGTTCGGGTACGGCATCGATCACGAGAGACGCGCGGACCCGCGTCGGGCCGTCGCTCGGGGCCGGCTCCTGGGCCGCAACCACTGCGGCAGTAGCCAGACAGACGCCCGCGGCGACGGTTCGCGTCGTGACCCGGAGCCACCGGGTCACGGGGCCTCCAGGGTCGAGCCGGTTCCTCGACGCAGCACGTGGTAGCGGTTCGCCGCCACGCTGCCGAACCACTCGGATGAACCGTCGGGCCAGACCACTTCGACGATCGCCGCTCCCGACGTCTCCGTCAGCGGGTACAACAGGCGCGGATCGCTGGCGGCGGCGTAACTGCCGTCGCTACGGACCCACTGCCAGCCGCCCTGACCCGCGATCCGGGCGCGGGCGCCATAGAGGTCCACGATCTTCGCGGCAGCCGGGTCGTCCATCTCCCCGACGGCCGCCACCAGCCGGATGCCCAACCAGGGCCGGCCGGGTGGCCGGCGGTTCAGCAGCACGCGTGCGCGGCCGCCGTTGTTCGTGATGACGAGATCCGGATCGCCGTCGTTGTCCAGGTCGCCGACCGCCAGACCACGGCTGACCTCGCTCAGCACCGGCCGCTCGCGCCGCTCGGCGGGCACCGTCTCGAACCGGCCGCGGCCCAGGCCGCGAAAGAGCTGGTTCTCCATCCGCAGAGGGTGCGGCTCGGAGGCTTCGACCTGGCTCGCGATTCGCCGCACGGCACCGTTGACGACGAACAGGTCGAGCAGACCGTCGCCGTCGTAGTCGAGCGGTACGGTCCCGAACCCGGTCATCGGCCAGCTCGGGTCGACCAGGCCGCCCTCGCGCGAACGGTCCGCGAACAGGCCGGCGCCGTCGTTCAGGTACAGGGTGTTGTGCTCCCGTACGAGGTGCGAGAGGAAGATGTCCGGCGCGCCGTTGCCGTCGAAGTCCGCGACCGCCACGCCCATGCTCGCCTGGGCTTTCCCGTCCCGGTCGAACGCGGCTCCGGCGAACACGGCGTCCTCGACGAAGGTGCCGTCGCCCTGGTTCAGCCAGAGCTGGTTCGCCATCTGGTCGTTGGCCACGTAGAGATCGACCCGGCCATCGTCGTTGAAGTCGACCGCGGCAGCGCCCAGGGCGGTGTGGGGAGTTCCCGCCAGTCCCGATCTCTCCGTCACATCGACAAAGGACCCGTCACCGAGGTTGCGCAGCAAACGGTCGCCCTCCGCCGGCTGGCTCAGCGGCCCGCAGTAGTCCGGCTGGCCGCTGGTCAGGAAGCACTGCTTCCGGTTAGCGCGGTGGAAGCGGTGGTAGTTGCCGACGTAGAGGTCGAGCCAGCCATCGGCGTCATAGTCGAAGAAGGTCGCCGGCACGCTGAACCGCCGGTCGTCGGCGCCGGCCCGCGCGGTGACGTCCTCGAAGCCGCGGCCGCCCAGATTGCGGAGCAACTGGTTCGAGCCCAGGTTGGTCAGGTAGAGGTCGACGTACCCGTCCCGGTCGTAGTCCCCCGTGGCGACTCCCATGTTGTAGCCGGGAGCGTCGAGGCCCAGGTCGGCCGTGACGTCCACGAAGCGCGGCGCCGCCCCGGCCGTCGAGCCGGCCGCCAGGTCGTTGCGGAAGATCCGGTCGCCGGATGGCTTTCCGGCCTGCCGCTCGAACACGGGCTTCCGGTCCTCGTCGCCTGCGAACTCGCGGCCCTGGCCCAGGTAGATGTCGAGGTCGCCGTCGTTGTCGTAGTCGAAGAGGGCCACGCCCGGGCCGACCACCTCGGCGGTGTAGAGCTGCCCCGTCATGCCGTTGAAATGCACGAAGTCGACACCGAGTTCGAGGCCAACCTCCTCGAATACAGGAGACGCTCCGCCGGACGCTTCTGCGAGCGCGCACGCGGTCAGGACGAGCAACGGGATCATGAGTCGGCGGAGAGGGCTAACACATCCTCGACGGGTACGCAACGCATCTCCGGGATGCTGAATCGCGACCCAACAAGTTGGATTATCGCGCCGTTTTCGACCCCTGGGACCTTCCGATTTGACACGCGGGCGGCACTCGGACACGATGCGCCGCTTTCTTTGCCCGTTCGCTCATCAACCGACAAAGGAGAAGTACCTCCATGAAGCGACTGACAGTGGCCGCGTTGCTGCTGATCCTGCCCGTCGGCGCCCTTGCCGACGCGCCGGAAACGGCGACGATCAGCGGCCGGATCGTGGACCCCGGCGGCTCCCCCCTGCCCGGCGTGAGCGTCACGCTGAGCGGCGAACGCGGGGACAAGTTCGGCATCACCGACGACAACGGCTCTTACCGGTTCGTCGGCGTCGCGCCCGGCGACTACACCCTGACCGCCACCCTGGAAGGTCTGGGCGACGCCGCGGCCGAGGTCCGCGCCGTTGCAGGCGACCGCACGTCCCTCGACCTGACGCTTCAGGCGGCGATCGAGGGTGAAGTCACCGTGACCGGCGAAACGCCCATGGTCGACAAGTTCAACGTCACCGCAGGCACCACGGTCGCCGGAGAGATCGGCGAACAGATTGGCGGTGTCACGCGTACCTACTACGGCATCATCAACGCGATGCCCGGCGTCACCGCCGATGCGGAGAACGACGACATCCAGCAGACCCGACCCTCGGTCAACGGCGCGCACTTCGCCGACCAGGGCGTGTTCATCGACGGCGTCGATACGACCTTCGCCAAGTTCGGCGGAAGTCGCGTTCGCGTTCCCACGACAGCTCTGACCGAGGTCTCGATGGAAGCGGGAGGGTCGTCCGCCGAGTACGGCCGCTACACCGGTTCTTCCACGAACGTGATCGTCAAGTCGGGCACGAACCGGTGGCATGCCGACGCGCTCTGGCAGCACCAGAGAGTGGACTGGGGCGCCGACTACAAGGACCAGCCCTCGCTCGCCGAGCGGACGACCAAGCCCTACCCGGTCGACTGGTTCAGGCGCTGCCACGGAGACGAGCGTGACCAGGGCCGCGGGCTGATTCCCGGCGGCACGGACGGCTCTCGCGAGCTGAACCCATGCCGCCCCGGCGGCTCCGAGTGGGCCGGCGCCAGCGACGGTTACGAGGTTTCGTTCGGCGGACCGATCAGGCGTGACAAGTTCTGGTTCTACGCTGGCTACAGCGAGTCCGACGACGCGTACTCCGAACGGCTGGTCGGCGGAGACCCCTACGACATCAGCCTGTTCGACGACACCCAGATTCTCAAGCTGAACCTGCAGGCGACCAATGCCCACTCGTTCAACGCCTCCTGGATCGGAACGCCCACCTTCCGGAACTACTTCAATCCGCAGTCGTTCGACTACTGGACCCCGACGCCGCATGAGAACGACAGTTCGTTGGGAACCGCCAACTGGAACTGGGCGATCTCCTCCAACTGGTTCTTCGAAGCCAAGCTGGCGGAGCAGGAGACCCAGGAGAACAAGTTCCTGGGCTGCCACAACACGCTGGCCCAGGAGAACCCGGACGTTCTCAGCGTCGACGGGACGCCGATTCTCGACTGGCTCGGCCTCAACCACCTGCCTCAGGTTCCTGCCGAGATGGTCACCACCTGCCTGCAGGCGAAGTCCCTCGATCGCGGCCCTGAAGCGGGGCACACCGAGTTGAACACATCGGGCGGCGACACGAACTGGCCGTTGCGGTTCCCGTTCGACCCGAGCCGGGGCTTCTTCTGGCCGGGCAACAACTACAACGTCTACGTCGACGGCGAGAACCTCGGCGCCTGGCACAACGGCTGGATCCTCTCGGACGGCTTCGGCTTCAACGCCTTCCCGCGCGAGCAGGCCAACGTCGGCCTGACCCAGTTCGTCGGCGCCAACCACGAGTTGAAGTACGGGATCGACTACCAGGACACGAAGTGGGAAGGCGAGAACGCCCGCACGTCGTTCATGAACGGTTGGGGCTACGACTCCTACAACCCGTTCGGCTACGGCGGCGCAGGCGGCCTTGGCGACGACAGCTGTTCACTCACCCGCAACGTCGCCACCGGCCCGAACAACCCCCACTGGTCGGGGCTCACTACCCGGGGGCGTGGCTGCACCTACGTCGACTACAACTCACCCAGGCTGAGCTGCCAGGGAGAGGTCGGCGCCGACCTCACGCCGGTCGAGATCACGAACGTGAACGGCCAGATCCAGCGCACGGACTTCAGCGACATCACGAGTTGCATCGGCCGCGGCACCGGAGACGCCGAGGTCGCGGACACCGCCTTCTACCTGAGGGACCGGTTCACGGTCGGGGATCACTGGACCTTCAACATCGGCGCGCGCGCCGAGATCCAGGAAGCCTGGAACGACATCCGGCGCAAGGTCGTGGACGCGACTTACGTCGATCCCCGGATCAGCGTCTCCTACGACGTGAAGGGCGACGGCCGGCTGCTGTTCACCGCGAACTGGGGTCAGCACCACGCGATGCTCAACCAGGCCTGGATCTCCGGCGGCGGCGACACCGCCGGCGGCATGCACGACCAGTGGAACGGCTACGAGGGCTACGAAGTCTGGCTCTTCTGCGATCCGATCGAGGCGGCCGTGTTCTGCCGTGTTCCGGACCGGGAGGACACCCGGCGCGCGGGCACGGTCGGCCTGCCGCTCCCGGGCTACAACTTCGCCTGGAGCACCCTGGTGCCGGGTCTGATGTGGGACGCGGTCCGACCCTGCCAGAACGGCGAGATGGCCGGCGTGGACTGCGAACTCTGGAGCCACGAGATCGAGCCGTACTATCGGGACGACCTGGTTCTCGGACTCGAATGGCAGTTCGCTCCGAACTGGGCGCTCGACGTCAAGTACATCAACTGGAAGATGCAGGACATGATGTTCTCCAACACCCAGTACGACCACAAGGGCCGGAACATCTTCATCACCGGCAACTACCACGACCTCGCCGAGATCGTGACCGCCACGGCGGATGCGCGGGAGGCCAGGGGTCTGCCGCGTAACCTGAACGATGAAGCGCTGGCTGCAGCCGATCCGGCGAAGAACTCCTACCGCGGTCTGCAGCTTCAGCTCAACCGCCGCTTCGCGGACGGCTGGGCTCTGTACAACAACGTGTCCTGGTCGGAGACCGACACGACCGGCGCCGGCGCCTGGTGGAACAACACGAACAGCAGCTACCTCGAGAACCTGAGCGTCGTGCTGACCGAGGGACACATCGAACAGTGCAACGCCAACCAGACGGTTCCCGACCCGCGAACCGGTCGAACGGAGCTCTTCCCGGTGGACTGCACGCAGGCCTTGTCGGAGTGGCTGGGCTATCCCGTGTCCATGATCAACCGGCGCGGCCTGAACCAGGCCTACGACCGAACCTGGATCTACAACTCGTTCGGCTTCAAGACCTGGCGCCTCGGCAACCAGGACCTGACGTTGGGTGGACACCTCTCCTTCCAGACCGGGACCCCCTGGGTCCGCAGCGAGGGCACGTCGATCGACTTCGACGGCCTGGAGCGGGTCCAGCGCAACCCGAACGACCCGAAGCCGGGCACGCCCAACAGCGGCGTCGGCTTCAACCTTCACGCGCCAGGTACGGAAGGCCGTTTCACATCGGACGAGTACACCCTGAACCTGAGCGGCGCCTGGGGTTTCCCCATGGGCTATCGCGAGGTGCGGGGCGAACTCCGGGTCGAGGTGCTGAACGCCACCAACCAGCAGCGGCGACGCTCCTGGGGCGGCGACGGTCAGGTGTACCCCGTGCGGCGCTTCTTCCAGCGTCCGCGCCAGGTTCGCGCCACGCTGAAGCTGCGCTTCTAAACACCAGGGTCAGCAGATCGCCGGGATCGGGTCCCGGCGTTCACGCGAAAGCGCGAGGGGAGAGGGCTTCGGCTCTCTCCCCCTTTCCTTTGGCGCCAGCGTGGGCAACGCCGGCAAGGCTCGGCTGGATCCAGAATCCCGGATCCGCCCATGTCATAGCGGCCCGAATCAACCTCTTCTTGACATACCGTTGCTCCGTCATATAGTCCCTCTCACGTTTTCGTACAACCTGATTCGAGGAGGAGCTTATGAAGCGACTCGCAGTGGCCCTGATGCTGCTCGTTCCGGTCGGCCTGTTCGCCGATGCACCGGAAACCGCAACCGTCAGCGGCACAATCGTTGATCCCGGAGGCTCGATCCTTCCCGGCGTCAGCATTACCCTGTCCAGTGAGCGTGGCGACAAGTTCACGATCACGGACGAGAACGGGAACTTCCGCTTCGTCGGGGTCGTCCCGGACGACTACAGCCTCTTGGCGGAACTGCAGGGACTGGGCACGGCCCGGGCCCAGTTCCACGCCGCAGCCGGTGACCGGAAGTCCATCGACCTGACACTGCAGGCCGCCGTCGAGGGCGGCGTTGTCGAAGTCACGGGCGAAACTCCCATGGTCGACAAGTTCAACGTCACCGCGGGCAGCACCGTGACCTCCGAGATCGGCGAACAGACGGCGGGCACGACGCGCACGTACTACGGCGTGATCAACGCTCTGCCGGGCGTCACCGCCGACGCGGAGAACGACGACATCCAGCAGACGCGGCCGTCCGTCAACGGCACCCACTTCGCCGACCAGGGCGTCTACATCGACGGTGTCGACACGACGTTCGCCAAGTTCGGCGGCAGCCGGGTCTTCCTGCCGACCACGGCGGTCACCGAGGTGTCCATGGAAGCCGGCGGCTCCTCCGCGGAGTACGGCCGCTACATCGGCTCCTCGACCAACGTGATCGTCAAGTCGGGAACCAACCGGTGGCACGCCGACGCGCTCTGGCAGCGCCAGGCGATCGACTGGGGCGCCGACTACATCGACCAGCCGTCGATCGCGGAACGCCAGAACAAGCCCTACCCGAAGGACTGGTTCAAGCGCTGCCACGGCGACGAGCGCGACGCCGGCCGCGGGCTGATTCCCGCCGGCGAGCTCAGTTCGGAGCTGTTCACGACGAACCGCGAGCCCTGCCTGCCCGGCAGCGACGAGTGGGCCGGCGCCTCCGACGGCTACGAGTTCTCGGCCGGCGGTCCGATCCGGCGCGACAAGGCGTGGTTCTTCCTGGGCGTCAGCGAGTTCGACGACGCGTACTCCGAGCGGCTGATCGGCGGCGACCCGTACGACATCAGCCTCTTCAACGACGCGCGCATCTTCAAGCTGAACTTCCAGCCCACCGCGGAGCACTCCTTCGCCGCTTCGGCGATCGACACGCCCGCCTTCCGGAACTACTTCCACATTCCGTCCTCGGACTACTGGACGCCGACGCCGCACGAGAACGACAGCGTGCTGTCGACGGTCAACTGGAACTACGCCATCTCCGGCAACTGGTTCCTGGAGGCGAAGGTCGCCCAGCAGGAGACGCAGGAGAACAAGTACCTCGCCTGCTACAACAAGCTGGAGCAGGAGAACCCCGAAGTTCTCAGCGTCGACGGGATCCCCATCCTCGAATGGCTGGCGCAGGACAACTTCCCCGCAGCCTCGGCCCACATGGTCGAGACCTGCCTGCAGGCGAAGTCGCTCGACCGCGGCCCGATCGCGGGTCACATGGCGACGAACACCTCGGGCGGCGACACCAGCTACCCGTTGCGGTTCCCGTTCATACCGGAACTGGGCATCTTCTATCCCGGCAACAACTACAACGTGTACCGGGACAACGAGAACCTGCAGGCCTGGCACAACGGCTGGATCCTCTCCGACGGCTTCGGCTTCAACGCGTTTCCGCGCGAGCAGGCGAACGTCGGCCTGACCCAGTTCGTCGGCGCCAACCACGAGTTGAAGTACGGCCTGGACTACCAGGACACGAAGTGGGAGGGTGAGAACGCCCGCGTGCCGCTGTTCAACGGCTGGGGCTTCGACGCCACGAACCCCTTCGGCTACTACCAGGCCGGGTCGCTCGCGGACGATTCGTGTTCCCTCCTGCGGGGCTACGGCACATCGCCCGAGAACCCGAACTTCCTCGGCGCCACGACGCGGGGCCGCGGTTGCTACTTCGTCGACTACAACTCGCCGCTCCTGACCTGCGAGGGCAACCACACGGACGGCCTGCCGCACCGGCCGACCCAGATCGAGCGCGTGAACGGCGAGATCGTCCGTACGATCGGGACCTGCGTGGGGCGTGGCAGCGGCGACACCGAGGTTCGCGACATCGGCTTCTACATCCGCGACCGGTTCACCGTCGGCGACCACTGGGTGGTCAACGTTGGCCTCCGGGCGGAACAGCAAGAGGCCTGGAACGATGTCCGGCGGCAGGTCGTGGACGACACCTACGTCGATCCGCGGATCAACATCTCCTACGACGTGAAGGGTGACGGCGCGCTGCTGCTCAACGCCACGTGGGGCCAGTATCACGCGATGCTGAACCAGGCGTGGATCTCGGGCGGCGATGTGGCCCGGCCCAGCATGCACGATCTGTGGAACGGCTACGAGGGACGGGAGGTCTTCCTGTTCTGCGATCCGCTCGACGTCTTCGGCATGAACCTCCTGAAGTCGATCGGCTACATCAACTACGACTGCAACCACCCCTCCCGGCGGGACACGATCCGCAACGGGACGGTGGGCCAGGGAATCCCCGGCTACAACGTCTCCTGGGAACTGGCGCAGCCAGGCCTCATGTGGGACGCGGTCCAGGAGGGCTACTTCGACTTCGATATCCAGACCTACTACAAGCAGGAGGCGATCATCGGTCTCGAGTGGCAGTTCCGGCCGAACTGGGCGCTCGACGTCAAGTACATCGACTGGCAGTTGCAGGACATGATGTTCTCCAACTTCCAGCTCGACTATCGCGGCCGCGCGATCGGCATCACGGAGAACTACCACGACCTCGAGAAGATCGTGCTTGCATTTGACGATGCAAGGGCGCAGAGGTGGGCCGACGCCGGCTTCGATGAGGCCGACCGCACGAGCGCCGTCAACCGTGAAGCCCTGGCCAACGCGGATCCGGCGAAGAACGCCTACCGGGGTCTGCAGATCCAGTTGAACCGCCGCTTCGCGGACGGTTGGGCGCTCTACAACAACGTCGCCTGGTCCGAGACGGACACCACGGGCGGAGGCGTCTGGTGGAACAACACGGACAGCGGTTACCTGGAACTCGCTCATGTGAACCTCGGCGAGGGCCACATCGAGGACTGTCAGGAAAGCCAGACGGAACCTGATCGCCGCACCGGCAGGACGAGGACATTTCCCGAGGACTGCTACGCGCGGCTCTCGCAGTTCATCGGCATGCCGGGCAGCATGATCAACCAGCGCGGTCCGAACCACGTGTACGACCGCACCTGGATCTACAACTCCTTCGGGTTCAAGACCTGGCGGATCGGTAACCAGGACCTGACCCTGGGTGGTCACCTGACCTTCCAGACCGGCACCCCCTGGTACCGGTCGGAAGGCGCGGGCGTCGGCGCCGCGAAGACCTGCGCCCCGGGCGCGAGGCCTTCGGGACTGCGGACCTGCCCGCCGATCACTCCCTCCGACCCGACCAGCGACGCGCGGCCGGGCACGGCGAATAGCGGTATCGGCGTTCGCCTGTTCCCGTCGGGCGCCGAGGGACACCGGACCTCGGATGAGTACACGGTCAACCTGAGTGGCGCCTGGGGCTTCCCCATGGGCTACCGGGACGTTCGTGGCGAAGTCCGGGTGGAGGTCCTGAACGCGACGAACCAGCAGCGTCGTCGCGATTGGGACGGTCGTGGCGAGGTCTACCCCGTGCGCCGGTTCTTCCAGCGCCCGCGGCAGGTCCGCGCCAACATCAAGTTCCGGTTCTAGAACCGGACTGCAGGGAACCAGGGGTGCCGGCCCCTGGTTCACGGGAATCAAGAGGGGGAGAGGGCTTCGGCTCTCTCCCCTTTCTTCATGTCGATCATCCAACCCTCTGGATCCGGTTTGACGCCCCTCAGGTTGGTCGTATAGTCGCTTCACCATTGCTTGCACTCCGAGGAGGAGTTCATGAAGCGACTCTCTTTCGTCCTGTTCCTGCTGGTCCCCGTCGGCGCCTTCGCCGACGCACCGGAGACCGCGACCGTCAGCGGCACGATCGTTGACCCGGGCGGCTCCACCCTTCCTGGTGTCAGCGTCACCCTGTCAAGTCCCCGCGGCGACAAGTTCGCGGTTACCGACGAGAACGGCCAGTTCCGGTTCGTCGGCGTCGTACCCGACACCTACGAACTGACGGCGGAACTGGAGGGCCTCGGCGCGGCACAGGCGACGTTCCACGCCGCCGCGGGCGACCGCAAGGCCGTGGACCTCACGCTGCAGGCGGCGGTCGAGGGCGGCGTCGTGGACGTCACGGCCGAAACGCCCATGGTCGACAAGTTCAACGTCACCGCCGGCAGCACGGTCACCTCCGAAATCGGCGAGCAGACCGCCGGCACGACGCGTACCTACTACGGCGTGATCAACGCTCTGCCGGGCGTCACCGCCGACGCGGAGAACGACGACATCCAGCAGACGCGGCCGTCGGTCAACGGCACCCACTTCGCCGACCAGGGCGTCTATGTCGACGGCGTCGACACGACGTTCGCCAAGTTCGGGGGCAGCCGCGTCTTCCTGCCCACGACGGCGCTGACCGAAGTCTCGATGGAGGCGGGCGGTTCGTCCGCCGAGTACGGCCGCTACATCGGCTCATCGACCAACGTGATCGTCAAGTCGGGCACCAACCGCTGGCACGCGGACGTCCTCTGGAACCACCAGCGCGTCGATTGGGGCGCCGACTATATCGATCAGCCTTCGCTGGCTGAGCGTCGGACGAGGCCGTATCCCGTGGACTGGTTCCGGCGCTGCCACGGCGACGAACGGGACCAGGGCCGCGGGCAGATTCCACCCAGCATCGTGGAAGAAGTCTCCACGATCAACCGCGAAGCCTGCCTTCCCGGCTCCGACGAATGGGCAGGCTCCGCGGACGGCTACGAGTTCTCCGCCGGCGGACCACTCCGGCGGGACAAGTTCTGGTTCTTCCTGGGCGTGAGCGAGTTCGACGACGCGTACTCCGAGCGGTTGCTGGGAGGCGATCCCTACGACGTCAGCCTGTACGCCGACGCCCGCATCCTCAAGCTGAACATGCAGCCGTCGCCCAGCCACTCCTTCGCCGCCTCGGGGATCGACACGCCTGCATTCAGGAACTACTTCAACTGGCAGTCCTACGACTACTGGACGCCGACGCCGCACGAGAACGACAGCGTCCTCTCCACGATCAGTTGGAACTGGGCGATCTCGGGCGACTGGTTCCTGGAAGCGAAGATCGCCGACCAGGAGACCCAGGAAAACAAGTTCCTCGCCTGCCACGACATCCTGGAACAGGAGAACCCGGCCGCCCAGGCTGTGGACG
Organism: Acidobacteriota bacterium; assembly: GCA_026708285.1. Classification (GTDB taxonomy): domain Bacteria; phylum Acidobacteriota; class Thermoanaerobaculia; order Multivoradales; family Multivoraceae; genus Multivorans. The sequence goes on along the minus strand of JAPOVF010000193.1, from coordinate 14,555 downwards.
GCATTCCCATCCTCGAGTGGCTGTCCCAGGACAACTACCCCGAGACCCCGGCGCGCATGGTGGAGACCTGCCTGCAGGCGAAGTCGCTCGACCGCGGACCGGTCGCCGGTCACACGGCGACGAACACTTCGGGGGGAGACACCAGCTACCCGCTGCGGTTCCCGTTCGACCCGAGCCTGGGCATCTTCTATCCCGGCAACAACTACAACGTGTACCGGGATGCCGAGAACCTCTCTTCCTGGCACAACGGCTGGATTCTCTCGGACGGCTTCGGCTTCAACGCCTTCCCGCGCGAGCAGGCCAACGTCGGCCTGACCCAGTTCGTCGGCGCCAACCACGAGTTGAAGTACGGCATCGACTACCAGGACACGAAGTGGGAGGGCGAGAACGCCCGCGTTCCCCTGCTGCAGGGATGGGGCTTCGACCCGACGAACCCGTTCGGGTTCCTCGGCGCCGGAACGATCGCCGACGACACCTGCGCCACTCCGTTCACGCGAACCGGGACTTCGGCCATCCGCGGCCGGACGTGCTACTTCACCGACCACAACTCGACGTTCCTGACCTGTGAGGGCAACGCCCCCGACGGCTCACCCCACCGGCCGACCACGATCGAACGCGTGAACGGCGAGATCGTCCGTACGCCGGGCACCTGTGTCGGCCGCGGCAGCGGCGACACGGAGGTCAGAGACATCGGCTTCTACGTCCGCGACCGGTTCACGATCGGCGACCACTGGGTGGTCAACGTCGGCCTCAGGGCGGAAACCCAGGAGGCCTGGAACGATGTCCGGCGCCAGGTAATCGACGACACCTACGTCGACCCGCGGATCAACATCTCCTACGACGTGAAAGGCGACGGCGCCCTGCTGCTCAACGCGAGCTGGGGTCAGTACCACGCAATGCTGAACCAGGCGTGGATCTCGGGCGGAGATTCGAACGTTCCCAGCATGCACGACCTGTGGAACGGCTACGAGGGGCACGAAGTCTTCCTCTTCTGCGACCCGGCCGACATCGCGACGTTCGACTTCCTGCAGTTCCTCGGCCTGACGAACTACGGCTGCCGGGTTCCCCAGCGGAGAGACTCGCTCCACTCCGGGACGGTCGGCGCACCGCTGCCCGGCTACAACCTCTCGTGGGAGTTGACGACACCGGGTCTCATGTGGGACGCCGTGCAGGCCGGCGTCTTCGACTACGACGTGCAGACCTACTACAAGCAGGAGGCGATTCTCGGCCTCGAGTGGCAGTTCCGGCCGAACTGGGCCCTCGACGTCAAGTACATCGAATGGCAGTTGCAGGACATGATGTTCTCCAACAACCAGCTCGATCACAAGGGCCGGAACATCGGCGTCACGGAGAACTACCATGACCTCCAGGAAATTCTGATCGCGTTCGACGACGCGCGCGCCGCGACCTGGGCCGCCCAGGGCTACGATCCGGCCGCACGTCCGGCCCAGTTGAATCGGGAGGCCCTCGAGTTGGCCGACCCGGCCAAGAACGCGTACAAGGGGGTTCAGGTCCAGCTGAACCGCCGTTTCGCGGACGGCTGGGCGCTCTACAACAACCTCGCCTGGGCCAGCACGGACACGACCGGCGCCGGCGCCTGGTGGAACAACACGAACAGCACCTACCTCGAGGCGGCTCACGTCGTTCTGAACCAGCAGAACATCGACAGCTGCCAGGCGGCCCAGACGAGACCCGACCGCCGTACCGGCAGGACGCCGCTCCATCCGGAGGACTGCGTCGCCCGCCTGACGGACTGGCTCGGCTATCCGGCGAGCATGATCAACCGGCGCGGCGCCAACGGCTCCTACGACCGCGAGTGGATCTACAACTCGTTCGGTTTCAAGACCTGGCGACTGGGCAACCAGGACCTGACGCTCGGCGGCCACCTCACGTTCCAGACCGGAACACCCTGGAACACCTCGTCAGGCGCAGGCTACGAGAGGCCCTGCGGTCCCAGGCCGCCCGGCATTCCCCCTGGAATTCCGATCTGTTTGCCGGTCGACGTGACGGACGCGAACGCGGATCAACGCCCGGGAACCTCGAACACGGGCGTCGGTTTCCCCCTCCACCCCTCGGGCACGGAGGGCCGGCGAACCGCGGATGAGTACACGCTCAACCTGAGCGGCGCCTGGGGGTTCCCCATGGGCTTCGGGGACGTCCGGGGCGAACTTCGGGTCGAGGTGCTGAACGCGACGAACCAGCAGCGCCGCCGCTCCTGGAACAGCGCCGGCGAGGTGCTGCCCGTGCGCCGGTTCTTCCAGCGCCCGCGGCAGATCCGGGCCAACATCAAGTTCCGGTTCTAGGACGATCAACAGAACCGAGGTCACAAGCCCCGGTTCCGGCGACTCAAGGGGAGAGGGCTTCGGCTCTCTCCCCTTTCCCTTGCCCGCTCCATACACTCGGTACGATGCCGCTGAAGCCCCACGCGCTCGCCACGGTCCTGATCACTACGGCCGGGTTCTCTGGCTGCGCCGAAGACCCACGGCTCGACCGCGGCGAGGAACCGGTGACTTCGCACGCGCACGCGCCCACGGCGGAGCCTGCCGCCTTCCACGAACGGGCCGCCGAAGTCGGCCTCGTCTTCCGGCACCAAAACGGCGCCCGCGGCCGCTACCTGCTGCCCGAGATCATGGGCTCGGGCGCGGCGCTCTTCGACGCCGACGGCGACGGCGATCTCGACGCGTACCTGGTTCAGGGAGCCGACCTGGAACCGGGCGTCGCCACCGGCGCGGCCACTACCGGCTCCCCCGCCCGTGACCGCCTGTTTCGCAACGAACTGGTCGAAACCGGCACACTGCGCTTCGTCGACGTGACGGAGGACTCCGGCATCGAGTCGACCGGCTACGGCATGGGCGTCGCCGCCGGCGACTTCGACGGAGACGGGCGCGTTGACCTCTACGTGACGAATCTGGGCCCCAACCGGCTCTGGCGGAATCTCGGAAACGGCCGCTTCGAGGACGTGACGGCGGCCGCGGACGCCGACGATCCCAGGTGGAGCGTTCCAGCCGCCTTCTTCGACTACGACGCGGACGGCACGCTCGACCTGTTCATCGCCAACTACGTCGACTTCAACCTCGGCAGCCACACGCTCTGCACCTTCGGCAGCGGCGAGCCGGACTACTGCAGCCCGAAGACCTACCGCGCCGAGCCGGATCGTCTGTTCCGCAACATCGGCAACGGGCGGTTCGAACCGGCGACGGATCGCGCCGGCCTCGCCAGCGAGTTCGGCAACGGCCTCGGCGCGGTGCCGGCCGACCTCGACCTCGACGGCTGGCTCGACCTCTACGTCGCCAACGACGGCATGCCGAACCAGATGTGGATGAACCGCGGTGGCGGCCGCTTCGAGAACCGGGCCCTGTTCGGCGGCTCGGCGGTCAATCGCCGCGGCGAGGCCGAGGCGGGCATGGGCGTCGATGCCGGTGATCTGGATGGAGACGGCGACGAGGATCTCTACGTGACCCACATCACGGGCGAGACGAGCACCCTCTATCTGAACGACGGCGGCGGCCTGTTCACGGATGCCGGCATGCCCGCCGGCCTGGATACTCCCAGCCTGCCGATGACCGGTTTCGGCACCGGCTGGTTCGACTTCGACAACGACGGCGACCTCGACCTCCTGGCGGTGAACGGCGCCGTGCGGCGCCTGGATCGCGCCCGCTCCGGCGAGGCCGCGGCCACGCGCGCGGCCGCCGGCAGCGACCACGAGCGGCGCTTCGGTCAACCAAACCAGCTCTTCCGCAACCTGGGCGACGGCCGCTTCGAAGATGCGTCCTCGCTTGGGGGACCGGCCTTCGCGGCCTATGAGGTCTCCCGTGGAGCCTCCTTCGGCGACGTCGACAACGACGGAGACATGGACGTTCTCATCACGAACAACAACGGACCGGCGCGGTTGCTGCTCAACCTGATCGGTCAGGATAGCCGCTGGATCGGTCTCCGCCTGGTCGCCGCGGACGGCGGCCGAGACGCGATCGGAAGCCTGGTCCAGGTACGGCTCTCCGACGGCCGGGCCATCACGCGCCGGGTCCGAGCGGCGATGAGTTACGCCTCGTCAAGCGATCCGCGGGTGCTGATCGGGCTCGGGTCCGCGGAAGTCGAGGACGTCCAGATTTCCTGGCTTGGCGGCCCCGACGAGTCCTTCGGGGCACTCGCGCCGCTCACCTACCACGAACTCCGCCACGGAGAGAGCCGACAATGAACCGTCACTGGTGCGCAGGCGCTCTGCTGGCCATCCTCGGGTGCGGCGGCGTCGAGCGCCTGCCGCTCCCCTCCAGCTACGAAGCGCACGATCCGGCGGTCCGCGGCCAGATCGCCAGCCTGGAGCGCCGGGTCCGCTCGCTCGAGGATGCCGGCGCAGCCGACCCCGAGTTGGCGGCCGCGGTCGGCGAACTCGGCCGGCTCTACCACGGCGTGAATCTCCTCGACAGCCACGCCTTCACGGCGCTCGAGGCGGCCGAAGACTGCTATCGGGAAGCGCAGCGACTTGACCCATCCGACCATCGCTGGCCCTACCTCCGCGGTTTCGCCGAGGAGACCCGCGGCGACCACGAGACGGCGGCTGACTCCTACCGCGCGGCACTGGCGGTCGAACCCGAGCTGGTGCCGGCGATCCAGCGCCTCGCCCAATCGGAGGTCGAGCGCGGCCGGACCGACGAGGCGACCGCGCTGTGGAACAGTGCACTGGAACTGCGACCCGGTTTCCCGCCGGCCCTCTACGGACTCGGGCTACTCGCTCTGGACCGAGGCGACACGGAGAGCGCGACTGGCTACCTTGAGCGCGCCATAGCCGCTGAACCGGGAGCCGGCCGCGGACACTATTCACTCGCCATGGTCTGGCGCCGCCTGGGCGATGAAGACCGCGCGGCGCAGCACCTGGCGCAGGCAAGCCATACGGACTTCCCGTTCGACGACCCCTTGGTCCGGGAACTCGCCTACCTGCCGGCCGGCAGCGCCGCCCTGGTCCAGCAGGGCCTGATCGCGGTGCAGGCCGGCGAGTTCGCCGCCGCGGCGACCGTCTTCGGCCGCGCCATCGAAGCGGATCCGACGAACCGGGAGGCACGCAAGCACCTCGCACTGGCTCACGTCGACGCCGGTCAGTTCGAGCAGGCCGAGGCCGCCTACGAAGAACTCCTGGCGCTCGACCCTGACCAAACGTCGGCACACTTCGAATTCGCCCAACTCCTGGCGAACCGCGGCCAGACGGCCGAGGCGATCAGGCACCTGACCTGGGCGACCGAGCTGGCCCCCGACTACAAGCAGGCCCACTACCAGCTTGCACTCCTCCTCGAGCGAGCGGGCCGGCCCGCGGAAGCGCTGGAGCGCTACGACCATGTACTGGCGCTCGACCCCGACTATGCCGAAGCAGGGACTCGGCGCGCCACCGCCCTCGCATCGTCGGGACGGCCGGTGGAAGCGCTCCAAATCCTGCACACACGCGTCGCCAACGCCCCCGCGGACGCCGCCGCCGTGCAGGCACTGGGCGTCGTCCTCCGGCAGCAGAACCGGCTGCAGGAGGCACGGACCGCTCTGGAGAGGAGCCTCCGCTCGGCAGAGTTCGGCCCCACCGACGAGGCCAGGCTGCGCACCGAACTCGGCGGCATCCTTGCCATCGAGGGCCGCCTGCAGGACGCCGCCCGGGAACTCCGGACAGCGCAGCAGCTCGATCGGACGGAACCCCAAACCAGCTTCGTCCTCGGCATGGTCCTCCTCGATCTGCGCCGTCCCGAGGAGGCCGCGCGGGCCTTCGCCACAGCCCTCGCCGTTCGCCCCGAACTCACGCCGGCCCGCCTGCGTCTAGCCGCCATTCTGGCCCAGACCGACCGCTGTGACGAAGCACTGGCGCTGGTGGAAGGCGGCAGGCGTTTCGCCGGAAACAACCCAGCGTTCGCCCAGGCATCGCGGCAGTTGCGGACGGCCTGCGCGGAACGGTAGATGCTCCCGCAAGGGGATTCGCCCCTTCGCGGCGGTCAACCGAAGACGATCGCGCGGTTGTCCACCACGAGCACGCGGTGCTCCAGGTGGGCCTGGACCGCGCGGGCCAGCACCACGCGCTCCAGGTCCCTGCCCCGGCGCACCAGCGTTGTCACCGAGTCGCGGTGGCTGACCCGCGTCACGTCCTGCTCGATGATCGGTCCCTGGTCGAGTTCCGCCGTTGCGTAGTGTGCGGTGGCGCCGACGACCTTGACGCCGCGCAGGTAGGCCTGACGGTACGGACTGCCGCCCGGGAAGGCCGGCAGAAACGAGTGGTGGATGTTGATCACCCGGTTCGGGAAGCACTCGAGGAATCGCGGCGTGAGGATCTGCATGTAGCGCGCCAGCACGACCAGGTCGACCCGGGCCTCCTCGAGGATGCCGATCATCTGTTCTTCCTGCTCGCTACGGGTCTCCGGAGTCACCGGCAGATGGTGGTACGGGAGGCCGTTGTACTCCGCTTCCGCCGTATGGTCGGGATGGTTGCTGATGATGCACACCGGCCGGCCAGGCAACTCGCCCAGTCTCCAGCGGGAAAGCAGGTCGTGCAGGCAATGTGCCGGCTTCGACGCCAGCACCCCGACCCGCTGCTCCTGGTCCGAGAAGGCGATGCGGCTTCTGACCGAGAAATGGTCTCCGATCTCCCACTCCAGCAGCGGCCGGATTGTCTCCCGGTCCAGGTCGAAGTGGTCGATCTCGAACTCCAGGCGCTGGAAGAACTTGTCCTGCTCCTCGTCGCGGTGGGTCTCGGACGAGCAGATGATGCCGCCGTGCTCGTTCACGAATCCCGTGACGGTCGCGATGATGCCGATCGCGTCGTCGCAACTCAGCAGCAGGGTCGCCGTCACGTCGTGCGACACCGGCAGGGAACCGTGTCTGTGCGTGCTCAAACCGCCGATGAGTGTACAGGCGAGCGCCGCACCGACTCCGCCTCGACCCTCTCCACCCGGACGCCGGCTTCCCGCAACGCGGTATGATCACCGCCACCATGCCAGGCTGCTCGCAGCGAACGGGATCCGCGGTCGCCGCTGGTCCGGCGATCCTGCTTGCCCTGCTGTTCGCGGCCCCGGGCGGCGCCCAGACCGCCCAGACGCCGGCCGACGGCATCAAGCTGTTCGAAGAGAACGTCCGGCCCGTGCTGGAGCAGAACTGCTTCATGTGTCACTCCGACCCGGAGCGGGCCGAGAACGGTCTGCTGCTGACCACGCGGGCCGGACTGCTGCGCGGCGGCGAACGGGGTCCGGCGATCTCCACTTCCGAGCCCGCCCTGAGCCTGCTGCTCCATGCGGTCGGATACGACGACGAACAGTTGCAGATGCCGCCCTCGGGAAGACTCGTCGACCCGGAAATCGAGGCCATTCGTCAGTGGGTCCTGCTCGGTGCTCCGTTCGGCGGCGACGAGGACGCCCTCAGCGAAGTTGCGCCGGCACAGGACGAGTTCGAGATCACGGAAGCCGACCGCGCATGGTGGTCCGTGCGACCGCTCGTGCGGCCGGACATCCCCGCCGTGGCGGACTCGGACTGGGCGCTCAACCCGATCGACCGTTTCCTGCTCGCCAGGCTGGAGGCGGCCGGCCTCAAGCCGCCGCCACCGGCCAACCGCCGTGCACTGATCCGGCGCGCGAGCTACGACCTGACGGGCTTGCCGCCGACGCTCGAGGAGGTCGAGGCATTCGAGCAGGACCAGCGCCCGGACGCATGGGAACGTCTGATCGACCGCCTGCTCGCATCGCCCCACTACGGCGAGCGCTGGGGCCGGCACTGGCTCGATCTCGTCCGCTACGCGGAGACGGACGGCTACGAGCGCGACCGCAAGAAGCCCTCCGCCTGGCGCTACCGCGACTGGGTGATCGACGCGCTGAACGCGGACATGCCGTATGACGAGTTCCTGACCCATCAGCTCGCCGGCGACGAACTCGGCAATCCGACCGCGGCGTCGGTCATCGCCACCGGTTATCTCAGGCTGGGTATCTGGGACGACGAGCCCACCGACACGGAACTGGCCCAGTACGACGACCTGGACTCGGTCCTCGACACGACGTCCCGGGTCATGCTCGGCATGTCGATCGGCTGCGCGCGCTGCCACAACCACCGCGGCGACCCGATCCCGCAGACGGACTACTACCGGATGCTGTCGTTCTTCCGCGGCATCGCGCCCTACAAGGTCGGCGGCGGCAACGAGCCGACACCCGAGAACTACACGGACTGGATCCCGGCCGACCTGGGAACGGCGGACGCTGGCGGCCCGCCCGTGGAAGGTCCGCCTGCGAACCTGATCGAGGTCCTGCGCGTGAAGGAACTCGGTCCGGAAGCGCCGCCGACCCATGTCCTGATCCGCGGCAATCCGCACGCGCCGGCCGAGCGCGTCGAACCGGGATTCCCGCTCATCCTCGGCGACGCGGACCCGGGGCTCGAGCCCCGGTCTCCCGATTCCGCCACGACCGGAAGACGTCTGGCCCTGGCCCGCTGGATCGCCGACGACGGCAACCTGCGCACGTCCCGGGTGATGGCGAACCGCCTCTGGCAGTACCACTTCGGCCGCGGCCTGTCGCCCACTCCCAACGATCTCGGCCGCTTCGGACAGGAGGCGACCCACCCGGACCTGCTCGACTGGCTGGCCACGGAGTTCACAGCCCGCGACTGGAGCCTGAAGTCGATGCACCGGCTGATCATGACGAGCCGCGCCTACCAGATGTCCTCGCGGCCCCCGGAGGGGTCCCTCGAAGTCGATCCGGGCAACGACCTGTTCAGCCGCTTCAACATGAGGCGTCTGGCGGCCGAGGAGATTCGGGACTCGGTCCTAGCCGCGACCGGCACGCTGAACCTCGAAATCGGCGGCCCGAGCGTCTACCCGCCGATGCCGGCGGAGGTGCTGGCCACGGCGTCCCAGCCCGACAAGGCCTGGGGCGAGGCAACGCCCGGCGAAGCGGCGCGGCGAAGCATCTACATCCACGTCAAGCGCTCTCTGCTGCACCCGCTGCTGGAGAGTCTCGACCTGGCCGACACCGACTCGAC
>JAPOVF010000193.1:0-4688 GCA_026708285.1 Acidobacteriota bacterium | reverse complement strand
TGGGTGAACTACGGCCTGGGGACGGAGAACGAGAATCTGCCCGGATTCGTCGTCATGCTCGACCCCACCGGCGGTCCGATCAGCGGCGCCAAGAACTGGTCGAGCGGCTACATGCCGGCCAGCTACCAAGGCACCGTGATCCGTTCCAGCGGCACGCCGATCCTGTCCCTCGACCCGCCGCCCGGCATGTCGCGCCAGGCCCAGCGCCGGCTGCTCGACAGCCTGCGGGAGTACAACGAGGAGCACGCGGAACCGCGCTCCGAGAACAGTGAGCTAGCCGCCCGTATCGCCAGCTACGAGCTCGCCTACCGGATGCAGCAGCATGCGCCGGAGGCGGTCGACCTCTCCGGTGAGTCGGAGGAGATCCGCCGCCTCTACGGTCTGGACCAGGATCGCACGAAGGACTTCGGCCGGCGGTGCCTGCTGGCGCGCCGCCTGGTCGAGCGCGGCGTGCGCTTCATCCAGGTCTACTCCGGCGGCAACCACAACGACCACAACTGGGACGCCCATGGCGACCTGGTCAAGAACCACGAGTACCACGCCGGCGGCACGGACCTGCCCATCGCCGGTCTGCTACGCGACCTGAAGCAGCGGGGCCTCCTCGACAGCACCCTGGTCATCTGGGGCGGCGAATTCGGCCGTCAGCCCACCGCGGAGTACGCGGAGGGCACCGGCCGTGACCACAACGCCTACGGCTTCACGATGTGGATGGCCGGCGGCGGGATCAAGGGTGGAACGAGCGTCGGCGAGACGGACGAGCTCGGCAACCGGGCCGAGGTCGACCGGTTCCACGTGAAGAACCTCCACGCCACGGTGCTCCAGCAACTGGGCCTCGACCCGAACGCCCTGTCCTACTTCCACGCCGGCCTCGACCAGAAGCTGGTCGGCGTCGAAGGCGCGGAGCCGATCCACCAGATCATCGCCTAGGGCGGCGTGTCACTCCGCTCGCTCCGGTCGGTCCTGACGGGGCTCCCGCTGGCATTGGCAGCCGGAGCTGTCCTGGGCCAACAGACCGTCACGTTCGAAGCGGACGGGGCCTCGGCGAGCGACCTGAACGGGCAACTGGAGCTCCGGATCGACGGCACGGAAGTTGAAGTCGAACGGATCGCCAGGGCCGAAGACGGTTGGCGGACCCTGGTCTACATCGACTTCGCTCTGACGACGCCAAGCTCGGTTCATCAACTCGCGAACGCACTGCTCGACCGGCTCGATGTCCTGCTTGAACTGGGCAGCCTGGAGATCGTGGTCGCCGACCCGGCGGCCCGGACGATTCTCCCGCCGACGCGGGATCTCGAGCTGGCCGCGGCCGCGCTGAGCCGCTTGGTGGTGAGCGAGGAGGCCGCGAGCGCGCTGGTGGAAAGGCGACGCCTCTTCGACAGCGAACGGCAGATCGAGATCTCGAGGGCACGGCGTAGCCAGGCCGGCCCCGGGGACGAACGGGTCGCCGACCTGGACGCCCTGCTCCGGCAGATGGCAACCGACGCGATGCGCGAGGAAGCGGCGATGCGGGCGGCTCAGATCGACGAACTGGTCGCGTTCCTGGCCGAGCGTGAAGATCTCCGGCGCGCAACGATGCAAGCCCAAGTGTCGGACCCGGACGACAACGTCGAACCAGGCGAAGAGCAGGGCGCGCGAGGACACCTGGTTCTGCTCGCAGACGGTCTGGCCACCGATCCGCTGAGCTACTACTTGAACCTGGTCCCGACGGCGGGTTCGCTCGCGGTGGAGGCGGCCACCATGCCGAATCTCAGCCCCTTGGCCCGAACCGCGGCCGCCTTCGGCTGGACTGCGGCGCCGGTCGCCTTCGCGCCTGGAGAGGGCGACGACGGAGTCAACATCCGTTCGAACGAGGTGACGGTCGGTTTCACCCTCCGCTTCAACCGGCCCCGCTCCGGGGGGCAACAGACCGTGGAAGAGGAACTCGGGCTCTTCCTCCAGCCGTCGGAATGGAGCGCAGTCGCTGATGCCACCGGCGGCGAGGTTCTCTCGAGCGGCGCGGAGATCGCCGACTGGATCGAGCGGCTTCCTCGCCGTTTCGAGGCGACGTTCCAGCTCCCGGACCGCGCCACCGCTGCCGGTGCCCTCGAACTGCTATCGGGAGATGAAGTTCAGGACCTCCGGGCGCCGACCGTGGTTGCGGGCGCGGGTTCGCCGGAAGACGTCGCTGAGGTGCGGCTGCGGCGCGCCTTCGTGGGCGATCTGGACAGCGAGTTCGAGGGCGGTGGCGGAAGCGGCGTCGAAGTCGTCGCCTCGATCCAGATCGAGTCCACGTCGCCCGGGCGGACGGTCGGACGGCTGACCAGCACGATCGTGCCACCCGTCGGCACTCCACGAGGTGAAGCCGCATCGTGGCGGGTCAGCACCGGACTCCACCGCGAAGACGGCAGCGTGGTCACGAGTCACGGTCCGCCCTTCGCACCGCCCGGCGATGAGCACCTGTCCTTCGAGCGGCCGCTGCAGCTCCCTCCCGGTACCGACTCCGCGATCGTGCTCGCCGAGAATCTCGCCACCGGACGATGGGGCTACACCCTGGTCGACTTCGTCGACCTGGAGGATCCGAGGACCGACGCCGAGTCCCGCACGCTGACACGAGCGATTGACCTCAGACGCCAGGATCCGAACGATCGGCGTGGTCGGGTGACCTTCGTGGCCGAAGTGCAGGAAGCCTTCGCCGACCGGGTGGAGCGTGTCGTCTTCTACTACAACGGCCGGCGCGTGGCGGCCCGCAACAGGGCGCCGTACCGTGCGCGCATCGACCTCGGGCGCGGCGACCGCCTTGGCCGGGTCGAGGCCGTGGCCTTCGATGCCGAGGACCTCGAACTCGACCGGCACGAACTGCTCGTCAACCAGCCCCCGCACGCGTTCTGGGTGAGCATCACCGAGCCGGAGGGCGGTCCCCAGGCCGGTCGGGTCGACGTTGCCGCCGAAGTCAAGGTGCCGCGCGGCGGCCGTCTCGCCGAGATGCGTTTCTACGTCAAGGACCGGCTGGCGGCAACGGCCACCGAGGAACCGTTCCGCCGGGAGGTCCTGGTGCCGGTCGGGGATCCGGAGACCTTCCTGCGGGTCGAGGCCCAGTTGGTGGACGGCCGCATCGCGGAGGACGTCGTCTTCCTCAACCGCCCCGGCCTCTCGGCTCGCATCGGTGTCGAGCTCGTACAGCTCTATGTCGTCGCAACGGATCGTTCCGGACAACCGGTGCGGGATCTGGAAGCCGCCGAGTTCTCGATCTTCGAGGACGATCGCGCCCAGGAACTCGAGTCGTTCCGGGTCGCCTTCGACCTTCCCCTGACGCTCGGCCTGGCAATCGACACGTCGAGCAGCCTGTTCCTGCGCATGCCCGACGTCAAACGCGCAGCAACCGCGTTCCTCGACTCGCTGGAGGCCAGCCGGGACCGCGCCTTCCTGGTCGGCTTCGGTACCGAACCGCGGCTGATCCGCGCCGCCACGTACAACCTGAACGCGGTGCGCGGCGGCATCGGATCGCTCCGCCCGCGAGGCCGCACCGCCGTATGGGGCGCCCTCTCACTGGCACTGGACCAACTGGAGGGGCTCCGCGGGCGGAAGGCTCTGGTCGTCTTCTACGACGGCGACGACGAGGACTCCGACGCCGCCTTCAGACAGAGCCTCGAGCAGGCGCGTCGCGCCCGTGTGCCGGTCTACCTCGTGCTGATGAACGACGAGGCCGCGCGTACCGACGGCCGCAGTTTCAGTACCCGCACCTTCGTCAGCAAACTGGAACGGATGGCGAGGGCCGGCGGGGGCCGCGTCTACTACGTGCGTCACGACCAGGACCTCGCACCCATCTTCGACTCCATCAGCCGCGAGCTGCGCAGCCACTACCTGCTCACCTACTACCCGCAGGAAGAGCCGGGCGGACCCAACTGGCGCCAGGTCAGCGTGGAGCTCGCCCGAGGCGGCGTGGTGGCGAGAACGATCGAGGGCCGCGAGGTGCGGTAGGCTGCCTCCATGCGGTCGCGTTCGTCGCGCATCACGCCTTGGCGGGCCGCGCTCGTTGCGGTGGCCGCCGCCGGGTGGATCCAGGTGCCCCCGACCGTGGCCCAGATGCTCAGTCGGGAGGCCGAGATCGTCTTCCAGGTTCCCAGCCAACCCGATCTCCGGCTGAGCGCCAGGACCATCGAGATCGTCGAGAACGGAGCGCCCCGCAAGGTGCTGGCCGTGGAGCCAGTGACCGACCGCTGGCGAATCCTCGTATACGTCGACATGCCCGGGTCCACTCCCGAGGGCGTGGAGGGGGCCGCCCGAGCGATCGGCGATGCCGCCGACCAACTGGTTGCTCTCGGCGATGTCGAGATCGTCACCACCGACCGGCTCCCCGAGACCGTGCTCGGCCCGACGAGCGACCCGGAAGCGATCCGGCAGACCACAGACCAACTGGCGCTACAGGCCGGACAGGCGGGACGGCTCTTCAGGCTCCGGGCCCGAGCCGACTCGGTCAGGGCTTCGGCTGACACCGCCGTGGCGTCGAGACTGGCCGCCGATCTCTTCGAGAGCTTCCAACTGGAGCTGGAGGTACTCGCCTGGCAACGCGAGAGCCTGCTCGAAGCCGTCCTTGGCGGGACATCCGCGTCCCGTTCGCCTCGAGTTCTCTTCCTGGTCCAGGATGCCGTGGACCTGGACCTGGGCGCCTTCGCCCGCCGCGTCCTGGACGAGCCGACCACGACCGTCGA
>JAPOVF010000076.1 GCA_026708285.1 Acidobacteriota bacterium | reverse complement strand
GATCAGGGGGCGCAACATGAAGCGCATCGTCTCGCCGGTGTAGCCGAACGCCTGCAGGCTCCGGGTCAGGCCATCGCCTCCCATCGTCGCCTGGTTTGGAGGGGCGTTCCCGTTTTCCTGCGCGTTCGCTACGAGGTCCGCCAGGTCGGTGCGCCGTTCCAGCCATTCGGCGTAGGGGCGCCTGCGGGCCCACTCGCTCTTCAGTTCTTCGTCCGCGACGATGCGGCCGCGGTCGAAGTCGACCAGGAACATCCGCCCCGGCTTGAGCCGTCCCTTGCGCAGCACGCGCTCGGGTTCCACGGGAACGACGCCCGCTTCCGAGGCCATGACGACCAGGTCGTCGTCAGTGACGTAGTAGCGGCTGGGCCGCAGGCCGTTGCGGTCGAGTACCGCGCCGATGAAGCGGCCGTCGGTGAAGGCGATCGACGCCGGGCCGTCCCAGGGCTCCATGAGGCAGGAGTGGTAGTCGTAGAACGCCTTCTTCGTGGCATCCATGTGCGGATCGTTCTGCCACGCCTCCGGGATCATCATCATGACCGCTTCCTGGAGGGTGCGGCCCGTGAGCAGCAGGAACTCGAGTACGTTGTCGAAGCTGCCGGAATCGGAGCAGTCCGGTTCGACGACGGGAAAGGCGAGCGGCAGATCGTCGCCGAAGAGGTCGCTCTCAAGGACGCCTTCGCGCGCGTGCATCCAGTTCATGTTGCCGCGCAGGGTGTTGATCTCCCCGTTGTGGCTCATGAAGCGGTTCGGCTGGGCGCGGTCCCAGGACGGGAACGTGTTCGTGGCGAAGCGGGAGTGGACCATCGCCAGGTGGGACTCGTAGTCCGGCGCCGCGAGATCCGGGAAGAACGGTACGAGCTGGCCGGAGGTCAGCATGCCCTTGTAGATGATCACCCGCGTGGACAGCGAGCAGACGTAGAACATCTGCGCTTCGGCGAGCGCATCGTTGCCGCGCAGGCGGATCGTCGCCTGCTTGCGGATCAGGTAGAGCTCACGCTCGAAGGCGTCCTGGTCGAGCCCGTCGGCGGCGCCGATGAAGAGCTGCTCGATGACCGGCATCGAGTCGAGCGCTGTGGCGCCGATGTCCGCGACCTCGGGGCGGGTCGGCACCTTGCGCCAGCCGATGAGCTGCTGACCGCGGTCCGCCACGACCTCCTCCACGACCCGCCGGCACAACTCGCGTTCGCCGTCGTTCTGGGGCAGGAAGAAGACGCCGGCGGAGAAGGTGCCGGGCGCTCCGAGTTCTGCGCCGAACTCGTCGGCGGCCACTCGCCGGAGGAGCGCGTGGGGTAGCGCGGTCAGCATGCCGGCGCCGTCGCCGGTGTTCGGCTCGCAGTGGTCCATCTGCGTCAGCATGTGGGCGGCCTGCTGCATCAGCCGGTGGCTGCGTTCGCCGCGCACCTGGGCGATGAAGCCGACGCCGCAGGCGTCGTGCTCGTAGGCCGGGTCGTACAGGCCGATCTTGCCGGGACGGAGCTTCATGCCGCTTCTCCGTGCCGCTGCCCCAGTTCCTCGTCGACGGGCATCGGTCCCGCGTTCTCGACCAGGAAGGAGGCAAAGTCCTCCGCGGCGGACCGCAGCTTGCCGCGGGCGTAGACGATGCCCACCGGCCGCTCGAGCACCGGCTCCAGCGGCACGGCGGCGAGCAGGCCGGCGCGGACCTCTGCCAGGAAGGTCCGCAGCGGCAGGATGGCGGCGTAGTTCGTCGCCTGCAGCATGCTCTTGAACGTGTCGATGTTGTCGAGACGCTGGGCGAAGACGGCGTTGGCCCCGTTGCCTGTCAGATAGCTGCGGATGTGGCGGGCCGCGGGAAGTTCGTGGGTGAAGTGGATGAGCTCGCGACCGTCGAGATCGGCCGCCCGGACGCTCTCCGCGCCAGCGAGTTCGTGGTTCACGCCGCAGGCAAGGCACATCCGCTCCTCACGCAACGGCCTGGACTGCAGGCCGGGCCACTGTTCCGGGTAGGAGACGATGCCGAAGTCGCAACGGCCGGTCCGCGCCGCCTCGGCCACGGCGGCCGGCGGTTCGTACTCGATCTGCACTTCCAGTTCCGGCCGTTGGAGCTGGAACTCGGCCCGCAACTGGTTGAGCAGGGCGATTCCGGCGGAGTAGATCGCGTGAACCCGAACGGTTCCGCCCCGCCCCGGATCGAGGCGCGAGACGCTCCGCGCGAGAGCGTCGTAGCGGGCGACGAGTTCACGCCCCTCGCGGGACACGAGCTCGCCGGCGGGAGTCAGCACGAAGGGTCGCTTGGAGCGGTCGAGGAGCCGCGTTCCGAAGAGCTCTTCCAGGTGCTGGATACGCTGGCTAACCGCCGACTGGGTGATCCCGTGAAGCTCGGCTGCGCGGCTGAAGCTGCGCAAGTCCGCGACATCGCAGAAGATCCTGAGCCCTTGCATCGTAAGGGCGGGATCTTACATTAGCTTGATCTCATGGAGCAACCGCTGAGCATTAGCGAAGCTGATACTAGGGCGGCCTAGCCCAATCGCCAGTAGAACACCACGAGATAGGCCGCGAGCAGCACGGCGACCCACAGCGCCATCGACGCCGTGAGCCAGGAGCGGCCCAGGAACCCCTGCGGGCCCAGGTGACGTTGCGCCGATTCAAGCGCCGCGGCGGTTAGCCGTCCCGCGGCGGCGTAGCCGGTGCGGTGAAGGGCCACGAAAGCGGTCGCGACACCGTCCCAGATGCGAAGACCGACCCGCCGATAGAACCAGTCAGCGTCCAGGTTCACCGAGCGCAGCTCGGGCGGATAGAGCCCGGTGCGCATCAGGGTGGCGAAGGCGAGAGCCGAGAAGAACAGGAGCTGGCTCTGGGTGATGACGTGGGTCTTCGTGTACACGTCGTAGTGGACCGGGTAGGGCAGCAACTCGTAGAAGGGATTCGCGACGCCGAACCACAGCTGCGCCAGCGGGAACAGTCCGATCGCCATGCTCGCGGCGGCCGCCAGGACCATCGCGACGATCATCGATCGCGGCGCCTCCTTGCAGCGGATCCCG
>JAPOVF010000280.1 GCA_026708285.1 Acidobacteriota bacterium | reverse complement strand
GGCGAGCCGGTCCCCGTCTACATCAACCTGACGGTCAACTTCTCGCTGCAGTAGGGCGACGGCGGCCTCCGCGCAGAGTGAGGCGGAAAGCGAGGCGTCGACCCACCGCCCCGTTGTGTCGCGCAGGTGCACGACAAACCGGTTTGTGTAACACTCTGTGTCCGAAAGTGCGACACTAACCTGCTTGACGTACAGAGGTGTCACACAACGAACGACTAGCTTCTCAGCATCCACCATGGCCCCCGTCCACTACCAACTCGGAACCTTCCCACCCGACAACCGCCTCGACTGGGCCGAACTCGTACCCCTGATCGGTCCGACGACGGCAGCGGTCGCCCGGTACGACGGCTTGCTCGAAGCCGTACCCAACCCCGACGTCCTGCTCGCGCCACTCGGGACCCAGGAAGCCGTCCTCTCGTCCCGCATCGAGGGCACTCAGGCGACCGCTCGAGAAGTGCTGGAGTACCAGGCAGGCCAGGAGCCCTCATCACCGGAGCGTCGCGACGACTTCGTCGAGGTGATGAACTACCGCTTCGCGATGCGTGAGGCGCAGGCACTGCTTCGAGACTTGCCGCTCTGTCTCAAGGTCATCCGCCGAGCGCATCGAGTACTCCTCCGAGGCGCCCGGGGCAAGGGTCGTGATCCCGGGAAGTTCCGGCGACTACCGAACTGGATCGGCCCACCCAACTGCACGATCGAGGAAGCCCGTTTCGTCCCTATCGACGCCGGCAAACTGACAGACGGCCTGGATCGATGGGAGAAGTACCTCCACGAGGAGACGCGGGACCGCCTGGTCCAGCTCGCCGTCCTGCACGCCGAGTTCGAGGCTTTACACCCATTTCTCGACGGCAACGGCCGCCTTGGCCGCATGCTCGTACCCCTGTACCTCTCAGAGAAGAGCCTCATCAAGCGGCCGATGTTCTACATCAGTGCCTTCCTCGAAGCGAACCGCGACGCCTATTACGAGAGGCTCCTCGCCGTATCGCGTGACGACGACTGGACCGGCTGGTGCCGCTTCTTCCTTCAGGCCGTGCGCGCGCAGGCCGAAGACAACATCACCAAGGCCAGGGAGATCCTCAACCTCTACGACCGGATGAAGCACCACATCACAGACCTCACCCACTCGCAGTACGCGATCGTCAGCCTGGACTTCATCTTCGAACTCCCGGTGTTCCGCAGCACCGACTTCATCGCCCAGGAGGAAGTGCCCGCACCGGCCGCCCGCCGCATCCTGAACGCTCTAAGGGACGATGGCGTGCTTCGCACCGGGCGCGCTGCAAGCGGCCGACGACCCGCTATCTTCGTCTTCGACGAGCTACTCGACGTCGCGGAAGGCCGCACGACCCAATAGGGTCGCTAGCCCGCCTACGCTGATGAGACTCTCCTGGAACGAGATCCGCCCCCGCGCCGCCGAGTTCGCCCGCGACTGGGCGGACGCAGGCTACGAGAAGGGCGAGACGCAGAGCTTCTACAACGCCTTCTTCCGCATCTTCGGCGTCGAGCGACGCAGCGTCGCCCGATACGAGGAGCACGTCAAGCGGCTTGACGACTCGCAGGGGTTCATCGACCTGTTCTGGCCGGGAGTGCTGCTCGTCGAGCAGAAGAGCGTCGGCCGCGATCTCGCGGCGGCGCGCCGTCAGGCGCTGTCTTACTTCGACGCCCTCCCGGAGCGCGAGCGGCCTCGCTATCTGCTGTTGTGCGACTTCCAGAACTTCGAACTGCTCGACCTGGACGAAGGCGAGGAAGCGCGGTTCACGCTGGCCGAGTTGCCATCCAACGTGGAGAAGTTCGGCTTCATCCTGGGCGTCCAGAAGAGGACCTTCCGCGACGAGGACCCGGTCAACGCGGAGGCCGCGACGCTGATGGCGGACCTCCACGACCGGCTGCAGGAAGTCGGCTACGGCGGCCGGGAACTGGAGCTGTTGCTGGTCCGGATCGTGTTCTGCCTGTTCGCCGACGACACGGGAATCTTCGAGCAGCGGGACATGCTCCTTGAGCTGCTGGAGGAGCGGACCTCGCCGGACGGCAGCGACGTGGGCGGCAGGCTGGCGCACCTCTTCCAGGTCCTGAACACGTCCGAAGCCAGCCGTCAGGCAACCCTGGACGAGGACCTGGCCCGCTTCCCCTACATCAACGGCGACCTGTTCGCGGAGACCTTGCCGATCGCCGATTTCGACTCAGCGATGCGCAAGGCACTGCTCGACGCCTGCCGCTTCGACTGGACCGCGATCTCGCCGGCGATCTTCGGCACATTGTTCCAGTCGGTCATGGAGCCGGCGGAGCAGCGAATCAAGGGAAGCCACTACACCTCCGAGGCGAACGTCCTCAAGGTCATCGAGCCGCTCTTCCTGGACGACCTGCGGACCGAGTTCGAGCGCCTCAAGGCGGACCGGAGCACCCGGCGCATCCCCAACCTTCACCGATTCCGCCAGCGCCTCGGAGAGATGCGCTTCCTCGACCCGGCGTGCGGCTGCGGCAACTTCCTCGTCATCGCATACCGCGAGCTGCGCCAACTGGAAATCGAGGTTCTCCGGGAGCTCTTCCCGTCGCGCCAGCTCGGCCTGCTCGCTGACGCGCTCTCCCTGGTCAACGTGGACCAGTTCCACGGCATCGATCTCGACGAGTTCCCGAAACGGATCACGGAGATCGCGCTCTGGATGATGGACCACATCATGAACAACCGGCTGAGCCTGGAATTCGGAGAGGCCTACGCCCGGATCCCGCTGGAGAGCTCCCCACGGGTCTTGTGCGGCGACGCCCTGGAGGACGACTGGGGCGACGTCCTGCCGCCTGAGGGGTGCTCCTTCGTGCTCGGCAATCCGCCCTTCGGCGGCGCCAAGTTCCAGAGCGACGAACAGCGGGCCCAGGTGCATCGCATCGCGGAGCTCGGCGGGAGCGGCGGCACTCTGGACTTTGTGACCGCCTGGTTCCTCAAGGCCGGCGAGTACCTGCGGCGAGGCGTCGAAGCGCAGGCCCCGGCCGACGATTCGGCCGCGGCTTCGCAGGCCCGGCCAC
>JAPOVF010000256.1 GCA_026708285.1 Acidobacteriota bacterium | reverse complement strand
GCAGGGGCAGACCGGTGTTCGCGGCGACGATGCGGTCGAAGCGCGCCGGGTCGGCAGCCGCCATCCGCAGTCCGATCAGTCCTCCCCAGTCCTGGCCGACCAGGGTCGCGTGCTCGACGCCGTTGCTGCGCAGCCAGGCGCCGAGCCAGTCGACCTGACGCTGGTAGGTGTAGTCCTCGCGTTCGGTCGGCTTGTCGGACCTGCCGTAGCCGACGAGGTCGGGCGCCATCACCCGCATCCCCCGCTCCACGAGCACCGGGAACATCCGCCGGTAGAGGAAGCTCCAGGTCGGCTGGCCGTGCATGAGAAGAACAAGCGGACCGTCCGCCGGGCCCGCCTCCACGTGGTGGATCCGGATGCCCTCACCCTCGCCGTCGCCCCTGGGGACAACGGTGTAGCGGGGCTCGTAGTCGAAGTCGGGAAGGTTGGCGAAGCGTTCGTCGGGCGTGCGAAGGACTTTCATGGGGGCGTAGGATAGCGGCCCTTCCGAACCGCCTGCCGGGTCGAAGATGTTCGTGTGGTTTCGATGAAGCTCCTGATCGCCAACCGCGGCGAGATCGCGGTCCGCATAGCCCGCGCCGCGGCGGAGCTCCGCATCCCGACCGTCGCCGTGTTCTCCGAGGACGACGCGCGGTCGCTGCACGCGGCGAGGGCGGACGAGTCGGCGGCGCTCTCCGGCGCCGGCCCGGCCGCCTACCTCGACGGCGAGCAGCTGCTCCGCGTCGCCGGTGAGCACGGCTGCGACGCGATCCATCCCGGCTACGGCTTCCTCAGCGAGAACGCCGGCTTCGCCCGCTCCTGCGGCGACGCCGGCATCCGCTTCGTCGGTCCGCCGCCGGAAGCGCTGGAGCTGTTCGGCGACAAGGCGCGGGCGCGCGCCCTCGCGGAGCGCCAGGGTGTACCGGTCGTCCCGGGAATCTCCGAAGCCGTGACCCTGGACCAGGCCCGCTCGTTCTTCGATGCGCTGCCGGCCGGCGCCTCGATGCTGATCAAGGCGATCGGGGGCGGTGGCGGCCGCGGGATGAGAGTCGTCCGGGCCGCCGACGAGATCGACGACGCCTACCGGCGCGCGACCTCCGAGGCCGGCGCCGCGTTCGACACGGACGGCGTCTTCGTCGAGCAACTGCTGGCAGCCGTGCGTCACGTGGAGGTGCAGGTCGCCGCCGACGACAGCGGCGCGGTCCGCCATTTCGGCGACCGGGACTGCAGCCTCCAGCGCCGCCACCAGAAGCTGATCGAGATCGCGCCCGCGCCCGCGTTGCCGGACCTTGTGCGGAACGCGCTTTGTGAAGCGGCGGTCGGGCTGGCCTCGGCGGCCGGCTACCGCAACCTGGGCACGGTCGAGTTCCTGGTCGAAGCCGGGAACCGGAGCGAGCCGCGTTTCTACTTCATCGAGGCGAACGCTCGCCTCCAGGTCGAGCACACGGTGACGGAGGAGGTGTTCGGCGTCGACCTCGTCCACCTCCAGATCGAGCTCGCTCGCGGCCGTCTGCTAGCCGACCTGGGCTTCGGCGGGGACGGCGCGGTCGAACCGCGCGGCCACGCGGTCCAGGCCCGGGTCAACATGGAGACGATGGCCAGTGACGGCCGCGTGGTCCCGGGCGGAGGGACCCTGGCCACCTTCGAGCCGCCCTCCGGGCCGGGGGTGCGCACGGATACCTTCGGCTACGCCGGCTACCAGACGAATCCCCGCTTCGACTCCCTGCTCGCCAAGGTCGTCGGTCGCACTCCGGTCACCGACCTCGAGGCCGCGCTGGCGCGGACTTCCCGGGCGCTCGGCGACTTCAGGACCGACGGGATCGACACGAACGCCTCCTTTCTGCGCGCGCTGCTGGAGCACGCCGAGGTCCAGGCCTGGAACGTCCACACCCGCTTCGTCGACGAGCGGCTGCCCGAACTGGTCGAGGCCGCCACCGTCTTCGATGATCGTCCCTGCCAGGCGGACAAGGGCGGCGACGGCGAGGGGCGAGGGCTTGCCGGCGTCAAGGTCGATGCGGTCGACCCGCTCGCCGTTCTCGATCACGGCAAGTCCGGGGCGCCTTCGGTGGGCCTCCAGACGGCCCAGCCGCCGCCCGTCGACTCGACGCCGGTCCCCGAGGGACTCACCGCGCTGCGCGCGCCCATGCAGGGCACGGTGCTCAGTCTCGAAGCGGAACCCGGCCAGGAGATCGCGGCGGGCCAGATTCTCTTCGTCATGGAGGCGATGAAGATGGAGCACGAGATCCGCTCGGACGTCGGCGGCGTGCTCCGCGATTTCCGCGCGGCCGTCGGCGACGCCGTCTGGGAAGGCCACGTCCTCGCCCTGATCGAGGAAGGGGAGGTGGCTGCCGCAACCGGCGAGGAAGAGGGCGAGATCGACCTCGACGCCGTCCGGCCCGATCTCGCAGAGGTGCTCGAGCGCCACGCCGTGACCCTCGACGACGCCCGGCCCGAAGCGGTCCGGAAGCGGCGCAACACGAACCAGCGGACCGCGCGCGAGAACATCGACCAACTCTGCGACGAGGGCAGCTTCGTCGAGCACGGACAGCTCGTGCTCACGCCCGGCACCGGGCTCCCGAAGGAAGAGGTCATCCGCAGTTTCCCGACCGACGGGATGATCACAGGCGTCGGCTCGATCAACGGCGAGCTGTTCCCCGACGACCGCTCGCGCTGCGTCGTCATGGCCTACGACTACACCGTCCTCGCCGGCACCCAGGGCGCGATCAACCACCCGAAGACCGACCGGATGGTCGAACTGGCTCACCGATGGAAGCGCCCGGTCGTGCTGTTCGCCGAGGGTGGAGGCGGCCGCGCCGGCACGGGCGGCAAGCGAAAGGGCGGCGCCTCGACGACCAAGGCCGGCCAGGGCCGCAGCGACGAGACCTACCGGCCGCTCGATACGCCGACGTTCACCTCCTTCGCGCGGCTCTCGGGCCTGGTGCCGATCGTCGGCATCACTTCCCGCTTCTGTTTCGCCGGCAACGCGGCCCTGCTCGGCTGCTGCGACGTGATCATCGCCACCGCCGACTCGAGCATCGGCATGGG
>JAPOVF010000160.1 GCA_026708285.1 Acidobacteriota bacterium | reverse complement strand
CTGTTTCTGCACGGGCAACCGGACCACATCGAACCGGTCGACTGCGATCAGACCTTCCGGCCGCTCGAGATCTGGCGCTACGGGCCGGAGGAGGGGGAGCACGAGAACCTGGTCGTCTTCCAACCGAAACCGAACGAAGCGTTCCAGCTCTGGTTACCCGACTACACGAAGCGGGCACTGTACATGCCGGAGATGGAGTACTGGCTCGAGCAGTACGAAGAGCTCCGGGGTCTGCTCCGGGCCCGCCGCTTCGACCTGCAGGTGTGCGAGGAGGCACGGCGGGTCGACCGGGCCACCGGCATCTGGGGCCTGTTCGACTTCCGGCGACAGCGGCCCTCGACTGCCGGCCTCATGAGGTGGTTGGAGCCTCCTGGGGATCTCGATGCCTGGGCGGCGGCGGCCGCCGCGGACCAGGTGCAGGCGGGGCCGGCGCTCGAACTCGAGGATCCGATCGTCACCTTTCCGGGGCAGCAGGGCCAGCGCATCCTGACCCGGATCCTGCTGTCCCTGCCGCCGGGCGCCGCCTACGAACCCTTCGTGGACGACACCGGCAGAGAGCAGGTTCGGATCAACGTGCAGGGCGTCGTCGAGCAGCCTGGAAGAGTCTTCGACGTCTTCAGGGTCCGCTTCCTTTCCGGGGCGCCGCCGGAGGATCGTTCCCTGGCTCTGCCCGTCGAGCACCTGCTGCGTCCGGGTTCGGTCGTGCTGGTGAGGTTTCTGGTGCGGGACGAGATCAGTGGCGCGGCGGCCTACGGTGCGGTACCAATCGAGGTGCCCTGGACGCCGCAGACGGAGCCGGCGAGTCCGGAGGATCGCCGTCGACTCATCCTTGCCGCGGAGCAGTTGGTCAGGGATTTGCCGGAGACCGCACTCGATGCGGAAAGCGGGCTGGTCCTGGTGCCGCCGGAGAGTGAGGTCGTCCTCGGTCTCTGGCGGGCGGAAACCCTGGTGACCGGGGACGAGATCGTGGCCATGAGGTTCCTCGTTGACGGGGTGCTGCAGGTCACCCGCCGCCGTCCGCCGTTTACCGCCGAGGTGCGGCTCTCGAGGTACCCGACCGAGCAGGTGGTCCGGGTCGAGGGGCTCAACGAAGAACGTGAGGTCGTCGCCTCGGATGAGCTGATCCTGAACCAGCAGCGGGGCGAGTTGCGGGTTCAGATCAGCGAGCCGAGGCGGGGTGTCGGCGTGTCGGGAAAGGTGGAGGCCGCGGCAACGATCGTCGTGCCGGAAGAGCGCCTGGTGGAGGAAGTCGAGTTCCGGGTCGGCGAGGACGTCCAGTCGGTGCTGAAGAGACCGCCCTGGAGGGCCGAGATCGACGTGCCCGCAGCCGGCCCGCAGGAGCTCGTCTACCTGACCATCGCGGCCACGCTGGACGACGGCAGTCGCGCCGAGGATGTCCGCTTCCTCAATGCCCCCGAGTTCACGGACACGGTGGATGTCGATCTCGTCGAGCTGTACACGTCGGTCCTGGACGGGTCGAACCGGCCGGTGACCTCGCTTGCCGAGACGGACTTCACCGTGCTGGAGGACGGGCGCCGCCAGGAACTGGCGAAGTTCGAACTCGTCGTGGATCTGCCGCTCACCCTCGGCGTCGTGATCGACACCTCGGGTTCGATGGAGACGTCGCTCGGGGAAGCGCGCCGGACGGCCTCTCAATTCCTGGCCAACCTGATCACGCCGAAGGACCGTTCCTTCGCCGTCGCCTTCGCCTCGCGACCGGCGCTGCTGATCGGGCGGACCTCCGATGTCGGCGCGGTAGCCGCCTCGATCGAGAATCTGCGCGCCCGGGGCAACACGGCGCTGCACGACGCGCTGATCACCAGTCTCTACTACTTCCGCGGCGTTCGGGGCCGGCGTGCCCTGGTCCTGCTCTCGGACGGTGAGGACACGTCGAGCACGGTCGACTTCCCGGACGTCGAGGAGTACGCGCGGCGCTCGGCGGTCCCGATCTACACGATCGGGCTTGGCGTCGGCCGCACCCAGATGATCCTGCGCAACAAGCTGAACGACCTGGCCAAGGTCACCGGAGGGAGGTCGTTCTTCATCTCGAAGGCGGAAGACCTGGCGCCGGTGTACGACGAGATCGAACGGGAACTGCGGTCCCAGTACCTGCTGGCGTACACGTCGAACCGGGCGGGCGGCGGCGAGGAGTACCGCGAGGTCGAAGTGAAGGTCAAGGGCCGCTTCAAGGCGCGGACGATCAGCGGCTACTACCCGTGACGATCCGGCGGGCGGTGGCGTCGCTTGTGCTGGCGCTCGCGGCTACGCCGGCCACGGCCCAGGACGAAACCGAAGCCCGCGTCGTGTCCTTCGAACGGCTCAACCGGGTCTACGAGAGCCTGATCGACGATCTGACGCCGGTGCAGATCGGTCCGGCCGAGGTCCTGCTGCGCTCTCCGGAGCACGCCCTGACCGTGAGCCGCCACGAGGCGACGCTCCGTCCAGGCGCCGACGGCGTGCTGGAAACCGCGCTCGAACTCGAGTTGGCCGGTTCCGGGCGCATCGATGCGGACATCACGATCGGCAGTCTGGAGAGTCGGCTGAGCCAGGAACTGACCGTCCCCCGCCAGACGCTGCGCCTCGAGGGCGCGATCCGGGTGCGGCGGTCCACCGAGGGCTACTGGATCACGACCGTGCGGATGCCCGAGGCGGCCCAGGTGAGGATCGAGAGCGAACTCGGAACCCAGCTCTTCAGTGTTTGCCGGCAGATGGCCCTGGTGCTGGTCGCCCTCGACTGCGACGCGATCGAACGCGCCGTCACCCTGATCCGGGCGCCGTTGCCGGAAGCCGGCGGCGAGTACCTGATCGCGCTCGAAGATGTGACGCCGGAAGAGCGGGATGCGTTCGACCGTTTCCTGATCGAGCGCTCGGGGCCGTGACGGAACGTCGAGCCGCGATGAAACCTCGAGCCGGAAGGCGCCCCGGAAGCCGGCCGGCAGGGACGCGAATCCGGTAGGATCCGGCGGTTCGGCCGCTCCCGGCCGACCAGGAGTTGAAACCATGGCTACCCGTCGGATGATCTCGCGTCTCTACTACTTC
>JAPOVF010000083.1 GCA_026708285.1 Acidobacteriota bacterium | reverse complement strand
TACCGTGGCGGTCAGCGCCGCCGATTATCCGGGCATGAAGCCGGCGATGCACGTGGCACCGGGCGATGCGGTGAGGCGCGGACAGCTCCTGTTCGAGGATCGCAAGCAGCCCGGCGTGCGCTTCACCTCCCCCGCCGCGGGCACGGTGACCGCCGTGAACCGGGGCGCGAAGCGGGCCCTGATCTCGGTCGTCGTGCGGGTGGACGCCTCCGACCGGGCCAGCGCCGGCGCCCAGGCCGACTTCGCGGGCTACACGGGCCGCCACCCCAGCGCGCTCAGCCGCGAGGAGGTCGTGGCACTGCTGGTCGAGTCCGGCGACTGGACCGCCCTGCGGGCCCGTCCCTTCGGACGCACCGCGGCTCCCGGATCGACGCCGAAGTCGATCTTCGTGACCGCGATGAACAGCGAGCCCTTCGCTCCTGCCGCCGACATGATCGCCGGCGGACGGGCCGGCGACCTGGAACGGGGCCTCGCCGCGCTGGCGCGGCTGACGGACGGACCGGTGTATCTCTGCCGCGCACCCGGCACGCTCGCCGGCATCGAGACCAGCGGTTCGTTACGCGTCGAGGAGTTCAGCGGACCCCACCCGGCCGGCGCCGCGGGGCTGCACATTCACACCCTGGACCCGGTGGACCGCAACAAGCTGGTGTGGCAGATCGGGCTGCAGGACACGCTGGCGATCGGCCGCCTGTTCGCCACGGGTGAACCCGACGTCCAGCGCATCATTGCTCTGGGCGGTCCACCGGTGCAGAGGCCCAGGCTGCTGCGCACCCGGCTCGGCGCCGCGCTCGCCGACGTGACGAGGGGCGAGATCGGTACCGGTGCGGAAGCCGTCCCCGACGGTACCGTGCGGGTGATCACCGGCTCGCCGCTCAGCGGTCGCACGGCGATGGGCAAGGAGATGCCGGCCGATCTCCACGGCTACCTCGGCCGCTTTCACGACACCGTATCGGTGCTCGAGGACGACCACGGCCGCCACTTCCTGGGCTGGCTCAACCCCGGTTTCGGCGCCTTCTCCCGCGCCCGCGCCTTCGCTTCCTCGCTGCTGCCGCGCCGGTCGTTCGCGATGACCACGACCACGCACGGCTCGCCGCGCGCCATCGTGCCCATCGGCCTCTACGAGAGCGTCTTTCCCTGGGACCTGCAGCCGACCTTCCTGCTCAAGTCCCTGGTCGCCGGGGACATTGAGCGGGCCGAGGAACTCGGCTGCCTGGAACTGCTGGAGGAGGACCTGGCGCTCTGCACGTTCGTCTGCCCGGGCAAGACGGAGTATGGGCCGTACCTCCGCGACGCCCTCGAGCTGATCGAGAAGGAGGGCTAGGGGCGGATGAAGTTCCTTCGCCGGATTCTCGACAAGCAGGCCCGCCACTTCGAGCCGGGAGGAAGGTTCGAGCGCTTCTACCCGCTGTACGAGGCGCCGGACACGTTTCTGTACACCCCGGGCAAGACGACGGCCGGCGCCGCCCATGTACGTGACGCGCTGGACCTGAAGCGCCTGATGATGACCGTCGTCGTGGCGCTCGTGCCCTGCGTGCTGATGGCGATGTGGAACACGGGCCGTCAGGCCCACCTGGCGATCGCGGGCGGCGCCACCGCGCTGCCCAACTGGCGAACCGACGCGATGGAGATGATGGGGCTCTCGTTCGACGCCTCCAGCCTGCTCGCCAACACGGTCCACGGCGCGCTGTACTACGTGCCGGTCCTGGTCGTGACCTTTGCCGTGGGCGGCGCCTGGGAGGGCCTGTTCGCCGTCGTCCGGCGGCACGACGTGAACGAGGGCTTCCTGGTCACCGGCATGCTCTTCCCCCTGGTGCTGCCGCCGACCATCCCGCTGTGGCAGGTCGCGGTCGGCATCAGCTTCGGCGTCGTCGTCGGCAAGGAGATCTTCGGCGGCACGGGCTACAACGTCCTGAACCCGGCGCTCACGGCGCGGGTGTTCCTCTTCTTCGCCTATCCCGCCCAGATCTCGGGCGACGCCGTGTGGATCTCGGCCGGTACCTCGGCCGACGGCTACAGCGGGGCCACCGCGCTCGGCGAGATCGCGGTGCTCGAGGCCGTCGAGGGTTCCGACGCCCCGCTGGACGGGCTGAGCGCCATCGAGGGCAAGGTCTCCTGGATGCAGGCCTTCCTCGGCGACATCCCGGGGTCGATGGGCGAGACGTCCGCGCTCGCCTGCCTGATCGGCGCCGTCATCCTGATCGCGACCGGCATCGGCTCCTGGCGGATCATGGTCGCGGCGACGGCCGGCACGGCGGCGATCTCCCTGCTGCTCAACCTCATGGCGTCATCGACGAACGCGATGCTCTCGGTCCCCTTCCACTGGCACATCGTGCTCGGCGGCTGGGCCTTCGGCATCGTCTTCATGGCCACGGATCCGGTGAGCGCGGCACAGACGAACCGGGGACGCTACATCTACGGCTTCCTGGTCGGCGTGCTGGCCGTCCTGATCCGCACGATCAACCCTGCCTTCCCTGAAGGCGTGATGCTAGGCATCCTGTTCATGAACCTGTTCGCGCCCCTGATCGACCACTATGTGCTGAAGGCGAACATCAAGCGCCGTCAGGCACGCTACGCACAATAGACTTCGTTCGCCCGGCGGAGTTCTTCATGGCAAACCGACAGGCCACCGGCTACACCCTCCTGTTCGCGACCGCGATCTGCATCGTGTGCGGGATCCTCGTGTCCTCCTTCGCGGTCAGCCTGGAGGAGCTCCAGGACGAGAACATCGCCCTCGACAAGCAGAAGCGGGTGCTGGAGGCCGTGGGCCTGCTCCAGCCCGGCGAGCCGATCGATGAGGCCGAGGTCGCCGAGCGCTTCGCGCCGATCGAACCAGTGCTCATCGAGCTCGCCTCGGGCGAGGCGGTGGACGGCGACACGGCGACCTTCGATCAGCAGCGGCGCGCCCGGGATCCCGCCACCAGCACCGAAGCCCCCGACAACCTGGCCAAGGTCAAGCGCATTCCCGATCAGTCTCTGCTGTACGAGGTGCGTGGCAACGGCGGCGAGCTCGAAATGGTCGTGCTGCCGATCGAGGGCCTGGGACTCTGGGGAACCCTGTACGGCTTCCTGGCGCTCGACGCGGACACGACCACAGTGCGCGGCATCACCTACTACCAGCACAAGGAGACGCCCGGCCTGGGCGGCGAGGTGGACAACCCGCGCTGGAAGAACCGGTGGCCCGGACGCAAGGCCTTCGATGACGACGGCGAGGTCCGCCTGGCGGTGATCAAGGGCTTCGCCGGGAGCGCCGAGGAGGACCCCTACGAGGTCGATGGTCTCGCCGGCGCGACGATCACGAGCAACGGGGTGACGAACATGCTCGACTTCTGGCTCGGGGAGAACGGCTTCGAGCCCTACCTCAACCGGATCCGCGCGGAGGCCAACTGATGGCTGTCAAGAAGAGCGAAGCGGCGCTCGACCCCCTCTTCAACAACAACCCGATCGCGCTCCAGGTGCTCGGCATCTGCTCGGCGCTGGCGGTGACCACGAAGATGGAGACCTCGGTCGTCATGTGCGCGGCCGTCATCGCCGTGCTCACCCTGTCCAACCTGACGATCAGCCTGCTCCGGCATCAGATCCCGAACAGCATCCGGATCATCGTCCAGTTGACCGTCATCGCCTCCCTGGTCATCGTGACCGACCAGATTCTCAAGGCCTACGTGTTCGAGATCAGCAAGCAGCTGTCGGTGTTCGTCGGACTGATCATCACGAACTGCATCATCATGGGGCGGGCCGAAGCCTTCGCGATGCAGAACCCTCCTTCCCTGGCCATCCTCGACGGCATCGGCAACGGCATCGGCTACAGCGCGATCCTCATGGTCACGGCGTTCCTGCGCGAGCTGTTCGGTTCCGGGAAGCTCTACGGCTACACGGTCATGCCCACGGTCTCGGAAGGCGGCTGGTACCTGCCGAACGGCCTGATGCTGCTGTCTCCGGCCGCCTTCTTCATCATCGGCGGATTGATCTGGGCGCTGCGCGTGTACAAACCCGCCCAGGTCGAGATGGACGGCTAGGGGGCCACGACAATGTTCGAGGACTACCTGAACCTGGCCGTGAAGGCCATCTTCATCGAGAACATGGCCCTGACCTTCTTCCTGGGCATGTGTTCCTTCCTGGCGGTGTCGAAGAAGGTCGAGACCGCGGTCGGCCTCGGCCTGGCGGTCATCTTCGTGCTCACTGTGACCGTGCCGGCGAACAACCTGATCCAGACCTACCTCTTGAACGAAGGCGCCCTCGCCTGGATCAGCCCGGAGTTCGCAGGGGTCGACCTGACCTTCCTGAACCTGCTCTGCTTCATCGGCACGATCGCCGCGATGGTCCAGCTCGTCGAGATGACGACCGATCGTTTCTTCCCGGCGCTGCACGCCACGCTGGGCATCTTCCTGCCCCTGATCGCGGTGAACTGCGCCATCCTGGGGGGCTCCCTGTTCATGGTCGAGCGGGACTACGACTTCGGGGAAAGCGTCGTCTTCGGCCTGGGAAACGGCATCGGGTGGTTCCTGGCCGTCGTCGCCCTGGCGTCGATCCGTGAGCGCCTGCGCTACAGCAACGTGCCCCACGGTCTGCGCGGCCTGGGCATGACCTTCGTCATCACCGGATTGATGGCGTTCGGCTTCATGGCCTTCGGGGGCATCCAACTGTGATCACCGTCGTCCTCGGGGTGACGATGTTCACCGTTGTGATCCTCGCCCTGGTCACGGTCCTGATGCAGGCCAAGGCGCGGCTCGTCGCCGGCGGCGAGGTGTCGATCCTCATCAACGAGGAGAAAACGCTGGCCGCCGCCACCGGCGGCACTCTGCTCGGCACCCTGGCCGAACACCAGATCTTCATCCCCTCGGCCTGCGGCGGCCAGGGCACCTGCGGCGTCTGCACCGTCGACGTCTTCGAGGGCGGTGGCGCCATGCTGCCGACCGAGAAGACGCACATCAGCCGCCGCGAGGCCCGCGAGGGCTGCCGCCTGAGTTGCCAGGTCAAGATCAAGGAGGACATGAAGATCGGCGTCCCGGCCGAGGTCTTCGGGGTCAAGAAGTGGCAGTGCAAGGTGCGCTCGAACGAGAACGTCGCCACCTTCATCAAGGAACTCGTGCTGGAACTTCCGGAAGGCGAGGAGGTGCCCTTCCGCGCGGGCGGTTACATCCAGATCGAGTGCCCGCCGCACGTCGTGAACTACAGCAACTTCGCCATCGAGGACGAGTACCACGACGACTGGGACCGCTTCAAGATCTGGGACCTGGTGTCCAAAGTCGACGAGACCGTGATCCGGGCCTACTCGATGGCGAACTACCCCGACGAAAAGGGCGTCATCATGCTGAACGTGCGCGTGGCGACGCCGCCGCCCCGCCAGATGGACCTGCCGCCCGGTCAGATGTCCTCCTACATCTTCGACCTGAAGCCCGGCGACGAGGTGACGATCGCCGGTCCGTTCGGCGAGTTCTTCGCCAAGGACACGGACGCCGAGATGGTGTTCGTCGGCGGCGGCGCCGGCATGGCGCCCATGCGTTCCCACATCTTCGACCAGTTCCGCCGCATCCACACGGCCCGCAAGGTGTCCTTCTGGTACGGCGCCCGTTCCTACCGCGAGGCCTTCTACATCGACCACTTCGACCGGATCGCGGAGGAGAACCCCAACTTCACCTGGCACCTGGCCCTCTCCGACCCCCTCGAGGAAGACAACTGGGACGGCTACACCGGCTTCATCCACCAGGTCCTCTACGACAACTACCTCAAGGACCACCCCACCCCGGAAGACGTCGAGTACTACCTCTGCGGCCCGCCCCTGATGCTCCAGGCCTGCATGAAGATGCTCGACGACCTCGGCGTCGAACCCGAGAACATCGCCTTCGACGACTTCGGCTGAGGCCTGGGCCTGGGAATGCGCGAGGGCGCACGGCTGTTGGTGGCACCCGCCAGGCGCGGGTCCGGGGGGAGGGGTCCCAGGTGCCGCTCGCGCTGGCCGGTGTTAGCCCTCCTCGGCGGCCTCATGATCGGCTGTGGGCAGGCGTCCGAAGAGGTGGTGCTGCAGGGGCCGACGATGGGCACCTACTATCGAGTGCGCGCGATCGCGGACTCGGGTGACCGCGAAACGATTCGGGCTCTGGTCCAGCAACGGTTGGATGCGGTTGACCGCAGGATGTCGACCTACCGGGACGACTCGGAGATCTCTCGCTTCAATCGGCTCGCGGCCGAAGAGTCGATAGTCGTTTCCGAGGAGACGTGGCAGGTACTCGAACTAGCCTGGAGGGTGCGGGAAGAGAGCGGGGGCGCCTTCGACCCCACCATCGGTCCCCTTGTCGACGCCTGGGGTTTCGGAGCGCCGGGACGCGAGGCGGAACCAGCTCCAGTGGCTGATGATCGTCTGGCCGAGTTGAGAAAGGCGATTGGCGCCATCGAGCTGACATCTGGGGACCGGCGAGTGCTCAAGCTCCAGGACGAAGCGGCTCTCGACCTGTCAGCAATAGCTAAGGGATGGGCCACGGACCGGGTTTCCGAAGCGCTCACGGAAGCCGGCTACGCCAGTCACCTGGTTGAGGTCGGCGGCGAGGTCCGCACGTCCGGGCACAGTCCTGCGAACGACCCGTGGCGCATCGCGATCGAGCGGCCGCCTGTTCGAGTACCCGAGCCCGGGCCATCCGCCCCAGCAGCCGCAACGGAGGACGCCACCCAGCCGGGCCTGCAGAAGGTCCTCCCCTTCACCGACGGATCCC
Source organism: Acidobacteriota bacterium (assembly GCA_026708285.1). Lineage (GTDB taxonomy): Bacteria > Acidobacteriota > Thermoanaerobaculia > Multivoradales > Multivoraceae > Multivorans. The sequence goes on along the minus strand of JAPOVF010000083.1, from coordinate 28,173 downwards.
TGGCGACCTCCGGCGACTACCGGAACTACTGGGAACGCGACGGCGTGCGCTACTCCCACACGATCGACCCCCGCACGGGACGGCCCGTTGAACACGCCCTTGCCTCGACCAGCGTGTTCCACACCAGCTGCGCCGTGGCCGACGCCTATGCCACCGCCCTGATGGTCCTGGGCCCCGAAGACGGCCTGGAGTGGGCTGACGAGAACGACATCGCCGCCCTGCTCCTTGTCTACCGCGAGGACTCACTCGAAGAACTCCCGAGCCGCGCTTTTCGCAACCGGTTCGGACCCGCCGAGTAGCGGGCAGCCCGACGCCGTCCAGCCGGTCCGGGGCTCCGTGGGGGGAGGGGTCCCAGCGGACTCGAAGCGAGCGACGCCCGGCGACCCTCTGCCGACTGACAATGAGCCGGAGCGAGCGTAGTGGAGTGCGCGCAGTCCTCCCATCCTCTCAGAGAGCGCGCACGGCCGCTGGGACCCCTCCCCCCACGGAACCCCGGACCAGGCGGGTGCTCTCCTCCGCCCCGCGCCGTTAGACTCGTCTGCGAGCCATGGCGGTCCTGTTTCTTTCGATCACTGTCATCGCCGCCTCGGTGATTCTCATGGCGGTCGGCGTGCTGCTGAGCGGGCGTTGTCTGCGGGGTTCCTGCGGGGGTCCCGATGTGCTCGGACCCGACGGTGAGCCGCTGAGTTGCTCCAACTGCCCGCTGCGCCGTGCGCGGGAGGAAACCTGATCGGCACCGAGGGCGCCACCGAGCGCCCGATCCAGATCACTCACCACGGCGAGTCGCAGCCGTTCTCCCGCGGGCTGCTCGCGCGCAGCCTCTACGCCGCCGGACTCGACTTCGACCGGGCATACCGGAGGGTGGAGCAACTGCAGCGGCAGTTGCAACACGAAGGTACGGCGAGCCTGGAGAAACGACGCCTCGCCCGGCGGATCGCCGATTTTCTGGAGGCGGAAGAGGGGCCGGACACCGCCGGTCGCTACCGGCTGATCCGGCGCCTGCGACGGCTCCCCAAACCCCTGATCCTCTACATCGGCGGCGCCGGCGGCACCGGCAAGTCGACGCTGGCCCTCGACCTGGCGCCGCAGCTCCGCATCTACCGGATCAACGCCACCGACACCGTGCGTCAGGTCATGCGGATGGTGTTCGCGCCGGCGATTCTGCCGGCGCTCCACGTCTCGAGCTATGAGGCGGCAACGGACCCTTCCGCCGAACTTGCCGCGGGAGCCGCGAATCCACAACTCGCCACGCTCGAAGAGCAGGCGACCAGGGTATGCGTCGGCGTGCGGGCCGTGGTCGAACGGGCGATCGCCGAGAACATCAGTCTCGTCGTCGAGGGGGTCCACCTCTTGCCGGGACTGGTTCCCTTCACCGACCTGGAGGGCGAGGCGTACCAGTTCTTCGTCGTGCTCTCCACCCCGGACGAGGAGGTTCACCGGAGTCACTTTCTGGCTCGTGAGACCTTCGACGGCCGGAAGTCGAGCCGGCACCTGGATCACTTCACGGTGATCCGCGAACAGCAGGACCGCCTGCTGCACCTGGCCGCAGAAGCCGACATCCCCATTCTGGACACGACGGACCGGGAACAGTCGCTCACGGCGGCCATCGCCCTGCTCGGACAGAGCCTCTCCCAGCGACTGCCTTGGCTGACCCAGGCGTCAGTCGAGTCGCTCGGCGAACGACGCACGCCGGCTCTGCTCCTGGTGATCGACGGACTGCCCGACCGGCCCCTGCGCTCGCTCGGTGCCAGGACGCCCCTGGAGGCCGCTCGCACGCCGACTCTCGACCGGCTGGCCAGGGAGGGCGTCTGCGGTCTGGCCGACCCGGTGGCGCCCGGCGTCGTTCCGGATACGGCCTCGGGCAATCTCGCCCTGTTCGCCCAGTCACCACGGGTGATGACCCGGGGACCGATCGAGGCGCTTGGCGCGGGCCTCAAGCTGAAAGCGGGCACGATCGCCATCCGGGGCAACTTCGCCACCCTCGATGAACGCGGCAGCGTCGTCGACCGCCGCGCCGGCCGCATCCGCGAGGACGCGAAGAAGCTGGCGAAGGCGATCGACAAGCTGGACCTTCCCGCTTCCGATCGGGTCAAGGTGCGCGTGCGGGCGACCACCGAGCATCGACTCGCGATCACGCTGCGCGGAGGAGGGCTGACTTCGGCCATCCAGGGTTCCGACCCGGGCGAGGGCGCTCCCTCCGGGCCGCCCCTGGCGCCGCGACCCCTCGATCCCAACGACGACAGCGCCGAGCGAACCGCCCGTGTCCTCGCCCTGTTCGAGCAAGAGGCCCGCCGGATCCTGGCCCGGCACCCGGTGAACGAGAAACGCCGGGAGAACGGAAAGCTGGCGGCCAACGCCGTCCTCACCCGCGGCGTGGGCCGGGTCCACCGCCTGCTTCCCCTGGAACCCGGCGGGTTGCCGCTCGAAGCTGCCTGCGTCGGCGGCGACCGCACCGTGATGGGGATCGCCTCGGCGCTCGGCGCTTCCGTGATCCGCCGCCGCGGCATGACCGCGAATGTGGACACGGATATCTCGCTCAAGTTCGACTGCGCCTTCGAGGCGCTCGAGGAACACGACCTGGTGATGATCCACGTCAAGGGCGCCGACATCGCCGCCCACGACCGCCGCCCCGATCTCAAGGTCGCCTTCCTGGAACGCCTTGACCGCGAACTGGGGACCCTGCTCGACCGCCTGGAGCAACCAGTCCGGGTCGCGGTGACCGCCGATCACGCCACCCTGTCCGAACTGGGCGCGCATGGCGCCGATCCCGTGCCGGTGCTGATCTGGGGTGAAGGGATCGCACCTGACAGCGTGACCAGCTACGGCGAGCGCGCCGCGGGAACCGGCAAGTTGAATCGGTTCCCGCTCCAGCTCCTGATCGAGCGCCTCTTCGAGCAGCACGGCGGCGAGACGACCTGAGTGGCGAAGAGAATCGAACGCCCTGTCCAGCGCCGCGCGGATCTTGCAGGCGGCCGCGGCTTCGCCTGTGTCGCCCTCGACCGACCCGCCGATCCCGTCAACGTCGGCCACGTCCTGCGGGCGGCGCTCTGCTTCCAGGCCCGGATGATCATCCTCGGCCAGCCATCGGAACACATCGACGTCCGGCGGCTGCCGACCGATCCGACCCGCGCCTACCGGCACGTTCCGGTGATCGAGGTGGAGGATCTGGTCGAGGCGGCCCCTCGCGACACGGCCCTGGTCGCGGTAGAGATCGTTTCGGATGCGATCGCGCTTCCCGACTTCGTTCACCCCGAGCGGGCCTGCTACGTGTTCGGGCCCGAGAGCGGTTCGGTTTCGGAGCGCATTCTGAAGCAAAGCGACCATCGCCTTCGCGTCCCAACCGCGGTGTCGCTGAACCTCGGCATGACGGTCGGCATCGTGCTCTACGACCGTTGCGCCGAGCGCTGGCGCCGCAACCGCGAAGGACGAGGCAACTGAGTCAGCTCTCTCGCGGCGACGTCGCCGTCTCGGCAAAGAGCGAAAGCAGGGGAAGCCCGAGCCGCTCGCGCACCAGGCGGCGCACCAGACGCTGACGAAGATCCGGCAGCCTCTGCTCCTCCACTCGTCCCGCCGTCTGGCGCAGCGCTTCCTCGGCGCCCGCAAGTACGGCCTCGCGGTCCGCGGCTGCAAGCGAGTCGAACGCCTGCGCGACCAGCTCGAGATCCAACTCGGCCAGTCTCGCCTCGACCTCCGGCGCCGGCCCGTCGAGCGCCAGGAGCCTGCGTCTCGTGGCGTCGACGCCCTGAACCGAGGAGGGCAGGGCTGCCGCAAGGGCGACCAGCTTCCCAGGCACATCGATGGCCGATGGCGGCCTTTGAACTGGCGGCACCGGTCCCAGCTCCCGATGGACGGCCCATGCCTTCTCCACCGCCGACCGGCAGTAGCGCAGACTGCTCACACGCCGCTTCGGCGCATCCGGCGACGCGGCCGCCCGTTCGGCTCGCCGCGCGAATACTTCGCGGATGCTCTCGAGAACCAGGTCAAGCGGTACGCCGTCCCGCCGCCACTGCCGCGCAAGACGCCAGTCCGCCGGACTCAGCAGCAGGGGCGCTCCCCGCAGCCTGATGAACTCCTCCTCGATGGCTTCGAAGTAGTCGCGGTCCCCGCTCCCGGGATCCGCTCCCGGCGTCACGCCTCGATGACCTCGCCCGACGCGATCGTGCGCAGGCCGGCCGGCGTCTCGAGGCGGAAGCGTCCGCCGTCGTCGAAGCCGGCGAACCGGCCGGAAACCGTCTCGCCGCCGATCCGGCAGCTCACTTGGTCACCCTCACGATGGATGGTGCAGCGACGGTATGAATCCAGGGTGTACTCCACATCTCCCGCACGAGCCAGCTCGCGCTCCAGCGAACTGGCGAGCCGCGCGACGACGGCCGCCCGCGACGGTGGCCGTCCGGTTTCGAGCGCGATGGATGTCGCTGCCGGAGTCGGTAACTCGCCTGCGGTGCCGAAATCGTAGTTCACGCCGAATCCGACCACCGCCGCCGTCTCGCCCCCGCCGCCGATCACCGTCTCGATCAGGACGCCGGCGATCTTGCGGCCGTCAACGAGCACGTCGTTGGGCCACTTGAGGCCCGCTCGGCCGTCGACGAAGTCCGTCACTCCACGGCACACGCCGATGCCCGCCAGAAGCGGCAGCGTTCCGAGCTGACCCTCCAGGGGGCCTGCCCCCGCGATCGGCAGCGGCTGCAGCCAGGTGCAGTAAACGCCGCGTCCCGCCGTGCTGACCCACGAGCGGCCCTGTCGACCCCGGCCCGCCGTCTGCTCGAAGGCCACGACCAGGGCTGACTGCGGTGCCGACTCCTCCTCGAAGAACCGCTCCGCCAGTGTCTTGACGAAACGGTTCGTCGAATCGATCGTATCGATCAGCACGAGGTTGCCCGGCAGGCGCGGCGACCAGGCCAGCAACTCCCCGGTGAACTGGTCGAATTCCTCGGAGCGGTCCGCCATCGGGGCGCGAAGGGTAGCAGCCATTGCGGCTCTAGCAGCCGAGCGCCTCGGACACCCGCTGGCGGCGCTCCTCCAGTTCGGCGAGACGCGCGCGGTTGCCCTCGACGACGTGGACCGGAGCCTTCTCGAGGAATCCGGTGTTCGAGAGTCGGCCCCGGGCGCCGGCGATCTCGGCGTCGATCTTCTGCAGGTCCCTGGCGAGCTTCGCCCGCTCGGACTCGGTCATCGTCGGCGCCTCGACCTCGAACGCGAGATTCACTCCCCCGACGCGGTCCCGGACCGACCCGGCCGGCCCCCTGCCGGCTTCGACCTGACCGACACCGGCGACCGCGCCCAGCAGAGATGCCTGGTCGACGACGAAGGCGATCAGGTCGGGGTCGCCGTTCTCGACGAAGACGGACATCTTCGCGGCCGCGGCGAGGTTCCGCTCGCGGCGCAGACTCCGGGCCGCCTGGACGGCGCCAATCACGACGTCCATGCCCCGCCCGACCTCGTCCGAGACCAGGTCGTCGTCACCCAGCGGGTAGGCCTGAAGCGCGATGCTGTCGGGCTCCCCGGAGCCCCGAGCCTTGGCGCGAGGCAGGCGCTGCCAGAGCTCCTCCGTCAGGTGCGGCATCACCGGATGCAACAGCCGCAGGCTCGATTCGATCGTGAACAGAACGGTCTCGGCGACCCGCGGCCTGGGCGCCCTTCCCGAGAGAGCGGGCTTCGCGAACTCGATGTACCAGTCGCACAGCTCGTGCCAGAAGAAGTGGTAGAGCGCGTTGCAGGCACGGTCGAAGCGAAACTCCTCCAGGGCCTCGTTGACCGCGGCCGCGGTGGCCGACAGGCGGGAGAGGATCCAGCGTTCGGGTGCCGCCAGGTCGTCACCGCGTAACTCGGAAGCCGACCCGGGAGTATGCGCTCCCTCGGTACGCGCCAGCGCGAACCGGACCGCATTCCAGATCTTGTTGCCGAAGGCGCGATAACCCGCCATCCGCTCGAGATCGAGCGGAATGTCGCGTCCCGGAACGTCGAGCACCGCCAGCGTGAAGCGCATCGCGTCGGCCCCGTACTCCTCGACAAGGTCCATCGGGTCGACCGTGTTGCCCTTCGTCTTCGACATCTTCTCGCCCCGCGCGTCCCGGACCAGCCCGGTCAGATGGACGGCGCGGAACGGCACCTCGCCGCAGAAGTGCTGCGAGAGCATGACCATGCGGGCGACCCAGAAGAACAGGATGTCGAATCCCGTGATCAGCACGTCCGTCGGGTACCAGGTCCGCAGGTCCGGGGCGTCCCGGTCGGGCCAGCCGAGGGTCGACAGCGGCCACAGACCCGACGAGAACCAGGTGTCCAGCACGTCGGGGTCGCGGGTCAGTTCGTCCGTGCCGGCCAGTTCCTCGGCCTCCCGGCGGTCCATCGCGACGTAGCAGGTCCCGTCTCCGTCGTACCAGGCCGGAATGCGGTGCCCCCACCAGAGCTGGCGCGAGATGACCCAGGGCCGGATGTTGCGCAGCCAGTGCTCCCAGGTCTTGTCCCAGCTATCGGGGATCAGCTCGAGCCGGCCGTCTTCGACGGCGGCGAGCGCCTCCTTCGCCATGCCCGAAACATCGGCGAACCACTGCGGAGACAGCATGGGCTCGATCGGTTCCCCGCTCCGCTGCGAGTGGCCTACGCTGTGGACGTGCCGCTCGGTCCCGCGCAGGCGGCCCTCCGCTTCGAGCCGTTCGACTACCCGCCGCCGGGCTTCCAGGCGGTCGAGGCCCTCGAAGTCGGCACCGGCCTCGGCCGTCATCCGCCCGTCCAGGCCGATCACCCGCACACCCGGGAGATCGTGCCTGAGCGCGATCTCGTGGTCGTTCGGGTCGTGGAACGGCGTGACCTTGACCAGTCCGGTGCCGAACTCCGGGTCGACGTATTCGTCGGCGACCAGCCTCAGACGCCGGCCCAGGATCGGCAGTCGCGCGAAACGGTCCCCGAGGTGCCGGTAGCGCTCGTCGTCTGGATGGAAGGCAACCGCGGTATCGCCCAGCATCGTTTCCGGGCGCGTTGTCGCGACGATCAACGGTTCTTCGCTGGCGCCATCGCTCCCTTCCTCCGGCTCCAGGGGATACGCCAGGTTGTAGAGCGTGCCTTCGACCTCACGGTTCTCCACTTCCAGGTCCGACACGGCCGTCTGCAGGACGGGCGACCAGTTGACCATGTGCTCGCCACGGTAGATCAGGCCCTCGCGGTACAACTCGACGAAGGCCGTCCGCACGGCGTGCGCGAGGTGTTCGTCCAGGGTGAACCGCTCTCGAGACCAGTCGCAGGAAGCCCCCAGCCGCTGCAACTGGCCCCGGATGTTCGAGTGGTACTCATCCTTCCAGCGCCATACGCGCTCGACGAACTTCTCCCGGCCAAGTTCGACCCGGCTCGATCCCCCCTGTTCCAGGTGCCGCTCGACCATCAGTTGGGTCGCGATACCGGCGTGGTCGGTGCCGGGAAGCCAGAGGGCGTTGTCGCCCCGCATCCGCCGCCAGCGGGTCACCAGATCCTGGAGCGTGCTTTGCAGCGCATGCCCGATGTGCAGCCTGCCGGTCACGTTCGGCGGCGGGATCAGGATGCAATACGGATCCGGTCCCTTCCGTTCCGGATCCTCCGGGCAGCGGAACAGATCCCGCTCCGCCCACCACGCCTGCCACTTGCCCTCGTAGGACGTCGGGTCGAAGCGCTTCTTCACGGCGGCCCGAGGCGGCGGTTCAGGTACTCGACGATCTCGGCCGTGCTCGAGCCCGGGGGAAAGACCTCGTCCACACCGGCCGCCCTGAGCCCCTGGATGTCCCGCTCCGGAACGATGCCGCCGGCGAACACGAGGACGTCATCCGCGGCCGCCGCCCTGAGCCCGTCTACGACTTCGGGGAGCAGGGTGTTGTGGGCCCCGGACAGGATGGACAGACCGACGGCCCGGACATCTTCCTGCACCGCCGCGGCGACGATCTGCTCCGGTGTCTTGCGCAAACCGGTGTAGATCACCTCGAAGCCGGCATCCCGCAACGCCCGGGCAACGACCTTCGCGCCCCGGTCGTGGCCGTCGAGCCCGGGCTTGGCGACCAGAATCCGATGCGGAATCGAGGCGCCGGGCCGCACCGCGCTCACGCGGGTTCCCCCCGCCGCAGGCCGTGCTGATCCATCTTCTTGTACAGGTTGCTTCGAGGCGTTCCGATCGCCTTGGCGGTCCGGGTCACGTTCCAGCCATGTTCCTCGAGTTTCTTCGCCAGGTAGAGACGTTCGGCAGTCTCCCTGAACTCCCGCAGCGTCGAGACGGCGAGAATAGCCTCCGACAGCTCGCCGCGCTCTGGACCGGCGAGCCGGAGCACGTCTGCGCGGTCCACCTTTTCGCCGGGCGTCAGGATGAGCAGACGCTCCACCAGGTTCTTCAGCTCGCGCACGTTGCCGCGCCACGGCATCGCCTGCAGTTGCCGTGTCGCGTCCCCCGTCAGGGTCTTGGGCCGGTAGTTGTTCTCCGCCGCGAAGCGCTCGATGAAGTGATCGACCAGGAGCGGCAGGTCGTCCAGGCGCTCCCGCAGCGGCGGCGCATGAACCGGGACCACGTTGAGCCGGTAGAACAGGTCCTCGCGGAAGCGGCCCTCCTCGATCTCGGCCAGCAGATCCCGGTGGGTCGCCGCCACCACCCGGACGTCGACGGTGACCGTCGTGCGGGCGCCGACCGGCTCGATCTCGCCACTCTGCAGCGCCCGCAACACCTTCGCCTGGGTGCGCGCGGACATGTCCCCTACCTCGTCCAGGAAGATCGTGCCACCGTCCGCGGCCGTGAACTTGCCAATCTGGCGACGCACGGCGCCGGTGAAGGCGCCCCGCTCGTGGCCGAACAGCTCGGACTCGATCAGTTCGTCCGGAATCGCGGCGCAGTTCACCTGCACGAGCGGCATGTCGCTACGTGGACTGCCGGCGTGAATGGCCCGCGCCACGAGTTCCTTGCCGACGCCACTCTCGCCGGTGATCAGAACAGTGGCCGGAGTCGGCGCGGCCCGCTCGATCACAGCCCGCAGCTCGCGCATCGCGGCAGACTCGCCGACGAGCTCGAAGGGTGCCCCCCGCAGCAGCCGGTTCTCGTCCTCGAGCCGCTGGCGCTCGACGGCGTTTCGCAGCGCCAGGAGCACCCGGTCCCGTTCGAGCGGTTTCTCCAGGAAGTCGTAGGCCCCCAGCCGGGTCGCCTCGACCGCGGCGGCGATGTCGCCGTGACCGCTGATCATCACGACCGGCATGTCGTGGCCGCGTTCCCGGAGGCGCGAAAGCGTGGCCAGGCCGTCCATTTCGGGCATCTTGATGTCCAGCAGGACAGCGGCTGGAGGCCTGGTCATCACCCGCCGTAACGCCTCCCTGCCGGTCGACGCCTCCTCGACCCGGTAGCGCTCGAACTCGAGGATCATCCGCAGCGAGCTTCGGATCGACTCCTCGTCGTCGACCACGAGCACCCGAGGGGCCATGGGCGTCAGGGTACTTCGATGACCGAGAAGAATCGCTGTGGGCCGGAAACCCCGGGAATCAGCGCCTCAACGCGGACCAGGTCGCCGGTCTCCAGGTCGTCGGTCGCTGCCCTCAGGTCGTCCAGATCACGAATCTCGGCGCCGTCGATGCCAATGATCACGACTCCGGGCTGGAAGCCGCTCTCGGCGAAGACGCTGCGGGCCGAGACATCCGAGACGAAGACGCCGCGCTGCCGCCGGTCCAGTCCCGCGCGCTCGCGGAGATTCGCGGTCAGAGGCCGCAAATCGAGACCGAGCCACTCCACGCCTTCGCCCCGCGTCGGGGCCGGTCTCGCGGAGCTGCTCTCGGCGACCTGCAGCGGACGTTCCTCCAGCAGGACATCGAGCGTGATCCGCCGGGTGTCGCGGAGGACTTCCAGTTCGACGCTCTCGCCGGGTGGCAGCGCGGCGACGTAGTCGATCAGGTCGCGGGTGGCCACGACATCGTGGTCGTCGACGCCCAGGATCACGTCTCCGGACTCGACGCCGGCCTTCTCCGCGGGCGTCTCGTCCACCACGTCCAGAACGAGGGCGCCGTGCGGTTCGTCCAGTTCGTAGTAACGCGCATCGATGTGCTCCAGGTCGCGGATCTGCACGCCGAGGTAGCCGCGCCGAACCCGTCCCTCGTCACGCAACTGCGGCAGGACTCCCTCCAGCACGTCGACCGGCACCGCGAAGCCGATGTTCTCGGCCCAAGCCATCGCGGTGGCGATGCCGACGACCTCGCCGGCGGTGTTGACCAGCGGGCCTCCGGAGTTGCCCCGGTTGATCGCGGCGTCGGTCTGAATGTAGTTCGCGAAGCTCGAGGGTCCGTCCTCGATCCGGAAAGAACGACCCTTGGCGCTGACGACGCCCACGGTCACGGACGCCTCGAAGCTCAAGGGGCTGCCGATCGCCATGATCCAGTCACCGACCCGCAGCTTGTCCGAGTCTCCAAGCGGCAGGAACGGCAGGTCCTCGTCCACATCGATCTTGATCAGGGCCAGATCGGTCTCCTGGTCGCGGCCCCGGACCTCGGCTTCGTACTCGCGGCCGTCGAGACGGACCGTGATGTCGTCCGCCTCGTCGATCACGTGGTTGTTCGTCACGATCCAGCCATCGGCGGAGATCAGGAAACCGCTGCCGGCACCCTGGAGCCGCTGTTCGTCGGGCTCCGGCTCACCTTGCGGCTGGCGCTGGAACGGGTTGCGCCGGAAGAAAAAACCGGGGCCGGAGCTCTCTTCGATCCTCGCGACCTCGACCGTGACCACGGCCGGTAGCACCGCTTCCGCCAGATCGGCGAAGCTCTCGATCGACGTCCTGGCATGACGTTCGACCCGTCTCGCCTGTTCGCGACGGGAGTCTTCCTCCGCGGCCTCAGCACTCCGGCCGGCCTCTTCCGCCCGCGTCGGTTCGGTGAGATTCAACCCGCCGGCGATGATCATGCCGAACACAAGGGCACCGAAGACCATCAGGGCGGTAAGGAGGATCTGCTTCTTCGTATTCATCGTCAGGAGTACCTCGCTCGATAGGGGAAAGCATACAACCGCGCCGGCCCCTCGTCGCCGAGGGCACCGGCCGGCCACCTCCCTCGCGTGCAATCCACCTGCCAACGCTGCTGTTGCCCCGCCCCAACCATCGGTTGTATAGTGCAGGTCCGACTGCCGGCGCGCTCTCCCTTCCGGGACGCGAATCCGCCGAAAACCGGCAGGCGGCTGCTGAGAGTGGGTGCTTCGGCCCGCTCTCTTTTGTTTAGGGACGTTTATGGGAACCGCCATCGACTCCGACTTCCTCCAACGCCTTGAGCGTCTCGCGGCCAGCCACTCGTGCGAGTTGCTCGACGCCGCGTTTCGGGGCAGCAGCCTGCGTCTCGTGATCGATCACGCCGACGGCGTCACCCACGAGCACTGCGCCGGCGTCTCCAGGGAGGCGTCCGTCCTCCTGGACGCCGAGGACTTCGGACCCGCCTCCGGTTACGTGCTGGAAGTCACTTCGCCGGGACTCGACCGCGAACTCTACGGCGCGCCCGACTACGAGCGTTTCCGCGGACGGCGGGCCAGGGTCACGTTCACCGATGCCGCGAGCGGAAGCCGGCGCACGGTACGTGGTCTCCTGGAAGGTCTGAGCGCCGAAGCCTCCGATGTCGCACTCATCCTGGAGGACGACAGCGGCACGACCATGCCCTTGACCATCGACAGTATTCACAAGGCCAGACTCCTGGTCGAACTCTGACTCCGGGGAATCCGACAATGGTCCAGCCACACACTCCCGAAGTGAACATCAACGAGGTCCTCAGGCAGGTCGCCCACGAGAAGGACATCGATCTCGACCGGTGGATCGTGGCCCTCGAGGATGCGGTGGCCTCCGCGGCCAAGAAGCAGCACCACATCAAGGAGCCCGTGCGCTCCTACATGGACCGCGAAACCGGTCAGTTCAGCGCCTACCTCTACCGCCAGGTCGTGGAGGAGGTCGAAGATCCGTTCGCCGAATGGACTCTCGAAGAGGCACGCGAGCACAAGGAGGACGCCGAGATCGGCGAGGAGATCGAGATCCCGATCTCCACTCAGGGGCTGGGCCGGATCGCGGCCCAGTCGGCGAAGCAGGTGCTCTATCAGCGGGTCCGGGAAGCCGAGCGGGAGAAGATCTACGGCGAGTTCGAGGACCGCGTCGGCGAGGTGGTCAACGGCACGGTGAGGCGCTTCGAGCGCGGCGACATCATCGTCGACCTCGGCCGCACCGAGGCGATCGTGCCCCGCAGCGAACAGTCCCGCCACGAGCGCTACAGCCAGGGCGAGCGGATCCGGGGTGTGATCGTCGAGGTGCACAAGCAGCCCAAGGGACCTCAGATCGTGATGTCCCGCACCGATCCGCGCCTGCTGGTCAAGCTGTTCGAAATGGAAGTGCCGGAGATCTACGACGGCACCGTGGTCATCAAGACGGCGGTGCGCGCTCCCGGCGAACGCGCCAAAGTGGCCGTCCTGAGCCGGGAACGCGACGTCGACCCGGTCGGCGCCTGCGTCGGCATGAAGGGGTCGCGCGTACAGTCGATCATCCGTGAGCTCCGGGGCGAGAAGATCGACATCATCGAGTACTCGGAAGATCAGGTCACCTTCGCGCAGAGCGCGCTGGCGCCGGCGCGGATCACCCGCGTCTCGGTGACCCACGAAGGCGCGACGCCGCACCTCGACGTGATCGTCGAGGACGAGCAGCTCTCGCTGGCGATCGGCAAGCGGGGCCAGAACGTGCGCCTCGCCAGCGAACTCATCGGCGCCCGGATCGACATCAAGAGCGAAACGGACGTCAAGGACGAGGTCGCCGACGCCCTGGCGAAGATGCTGAACGTGGACCGTGGCGCGGACGAACTCGAGCTCACGGAGATCCCGGGAGTCGACGACGGACTGGCGATCGCCCTCTCGGAAGCAGGCTTCGATGGACTCGAGAACCTGGAGAACGCCGGCCTGGAGGCCCTGACCATGGTTCCAGGTGTCGACGAGGCGCTGGCCGCGTCGATCCTCGAATGGACCGCCGCACGTTCCGAATCGGCCGAGGCAGGCGAAGCGGCGGTTGAGGGCGACGGCCCCGCGATGGATGAAGATGACTTCATGGCGGCGCTCAACCGTGTCTTCGAGGAAGAGGCCGGAGGCGCGGAGGAGGGCGACGACAAGGACACGGGGGACGGCGCAGCCTAGGGGCGCCTGAGCCGACACGACGCAAGGGGAACCGAGAACTCCATGGCAAAAATCCGGCTCCAGGACCTGGCCAAGCGGATGAACGTGGCCGAACAGGACCTGCTGTTCAAGTTCCGATCGATCGGTGTTCGCGTAGAGGGCGAAGACGCGATGATCGACACGGACATCATCAAGGCCCTGCTGGAAGGCAAGAAGATCGCCGGTCCCCAACGCGAGGTCATCCTGCGCGACCGCGCGGCGCCCCCGGCCGCGCCCCGTCGCCGTCCGATTTCGAGCCTCAGGCCTCCCACCGGGCCGATGCGCCCGAACCGGCGGCGGCAGGTCGTCCACAAGCACACGATCCGCACTCTGACTCCCACCGAATCGAAACCGAAGCCTCCGACCCCTGAGGAGATCGCGGCCAAGGAGATCGCGGCCGAGGAAGCGGCCAGGGCCACGCGCACGCCGGCGCCGGAAAGCCGGGACGCGCCGGCGGCCACGCCCCAGGCCCCACCTACCGACACGCCGGCAGCCTCGCCTGCCCAGGCGCCGGCAACGTCGCCGGCCGCGCCGACCGCGGCGACCGTCTCACGCGCCCAGCCCGAACCCCCTCTGGAAACTCCGCCGTCGGCTCCACCCACCGTCGACCTGCGCACCCGCCGTGAACGGCAGCAGGAACGCGAGGCCGAGAAGCCGGCCGAAGACGGCCCGCGCCGGACCCTGACCGTCTCCGACGGTCTACAGGTCCGGGATCTGGCCGAGAAAATGGGGGTCAAGGCGAAGGATCTGCTCAAGGCGCTGTTCGAGCGCGGCGTGATGGCAACCGTGAACCACGTCCTGGAACCGGATGTGGCGGTCGAGCTCGCGGAACAGATGGGTTTCGATGCCCTGATCGTCTCCTTCGAAGAGGAGATCCAGCTCGAGCAGGAAGAGGAACTGGGCGCCGGCGGAGACAGCGCAGAGGGCCTGTCGCAGGTCGAACGACCGCCGATCGTGACGATCATGGGTCACGTCGACCACGGCAAGACCTCCCTGCTCGACGCCATTCGCAAGTCGAGGCTCACCGAAGGCGAGTTCGGCGGCATCACGCAGCACATCGCGGCCTACCAGGTCGAGAACAACGGCGGCCGCATCACCTTCCTGGACACGCCAGGCCACGAGGCCTTCACGCAGCTCCGGGCCCGGGGCGCCAAGGTGACGGACATCGTGGTCCTGGTCGTCGCGGCCGACGACGGCGTCATGCCGCAGACCGTCGAAGCTCTCGATCATGCGCAGTCCGCGTCGGTGCCCATCCTGGTCGCGATCAACAAGATCGACAGGCCGAACGCCAACGTCGACCGCGTCAAGCAGCAGTTGGCGGATCGCGACCTGGTGACCGAGGACTGGGGCGGCGACGTGATCGCGGTGCCGATCTCCGCCCTCAAGGGCGAGGGAATCGACGATCTGCTCGAAATGCTCGCCCTGACCGCCGAGGTGGCGGAACTCCGGGCAAGTCCGGAACTGCAGGCCCAGGGCGTCGTGATCGAGGCGAGCAAGGAAACCGGCCGCGGCTCGGTGGCCACGGTTCTCGTTCAGAACGGCACCCTGCGCGTGGGCGACGTCTTCGTTTGCGGTTCCACCTGGGGCCGCGTCCGCTCCCTCATGAACGACATGGGCAAGCGGGTCAAGGAGGCTCCACCGTCCATGCCAGTGGAGGTGGCGGGCTTCAATGATCTTCCCGACGCGGGCGATCCGTTCCAGGTGGCGGCCAAGGAAGCGAAGGCGCGCTCGATCGCCGAGTTCCGTCGTGAGGAGAAGCGCCGCAGCGAACTCGCCCCCAGCACGGGCGGCGTCTCGCTGGAGAGCCTCTTCGCGAGCCTCAAGGAGGGCGAGGTCAAGGAACTGCCCGTCGTCCTCAAGGCGGACGTCCAGGGCTCGGTCGAGGTGCTCCGGGACACCCTGCAGAAGGTCTCGACGGACAAGGTGAAGGTACGCGTGATCCGCGCCGCCGTCGGCGCCGTCACCACCCACGATGTGCTCCTGGCATCGGCCGCGGGAGCGATCATCTACGGCTTCAACGTCCGGCCCGAGCGCAACGCCGCCGATCTCGCCGCCAAGGAGGACGTCGAGGTACGGCTGCACACGGTGATCTACGAACTGACGGAGGAGCTGCTCGCGGCGATGACCGGACTGCTGGAGCCGACCTACCGTGAGGTCTCCATGGGCCGGGCCGAAGTGCGCGAGGTCTTCAAGGTGCCGAAGGTCGGCATGGTCGCCGGTTGCCACGTGGTCGCGGGAGTCATCCCGCGCAGCGCGCAGATCCGGCTCGTACGCGACAGCGTGGTCGTCCACGAGGGCCGCATCGGCTCCCTGCGCCGGTTCAAGGACGATACGGCCGAAGTGCGGAGCGGCTTCGACTGCGGAATCGGTATCGACCGCTTCCAGGACGTGAAACCCGGCGACCTGATCGAGGCCTTCGACCACGAGGCCGTCGCGCCTACCCTCTGATCCGGTGAAATCGGTTTCCCAGGCCCGCGCACGCGATCTGCTGCGCCGGGAGTTGACGGACATTCTGCGCCGCGAAGTCCAGGATCCCAGGGCGGCTCTCGCCAGCATCGCGGATCTCACGTTGAGCGCGGATCGCAGTCACGCACGCATCCTGCTCTCCGTGCTCGGCGACGAGGATGAACGCAAGACGGCGATCCGGGCCGTGCGCCGGGCGGCCGGCTTCATTCGCGGCCGCCTCGGCCGGCGCCTGCGTCTGAGGCGGACGCCGGAACTTCACTTCGAGCTCTATCGCGGCGCCGAGCACGCCGAGCGGATCGACCAGCTTCTCAAGGACCTGTGAACGCCCTCAAGACCTCCCCCGCCGTCCCCGACGAGTTCCTGGACGCCCTCCTGGGCGGGAGGAGCTTCCTGCTCTCGAGCCACGCCCACCCGGACGGCGACGCCATCGGTTCGGAGGTCGCGCTGGCGCGGATCCTTCGGGCGACCGGACGATCCGCCACGATCTGGAACGTCGATCCGGCGCCGGCAACCTACGCCGGCGCCATCGCGGACACCGCGATCCACGTCGGCCGGACGCCGCCGCCCGGCTTTTCCGAGGCGTTCGACTTCGCGGTCGCTCTTGAGTGCCCCCAACTCGACCGCACCGGCCTGGAGGATGCACTGTGCCGGCTCGAGGTCCTGAACATGGACCATCACCTGGGCAACCGTCTCTACGGTGTCGCCAACTGGGTCGACACGGAGGCGCCGGCCGTGGCCGAGATGGTGCTTCGTCTGGCGCACGCCCTCGACGCTCCGGTCGACCCGGCAACGGCGAACGCGCTCTATCTCGGACTCTCGACCGATACCGGCAGTTTCCGGTTCTCGAACGCCACCCCGCGGGCCTTCGAAGCGGCGGCCGAACTCGTCCGGCGCGGCGCCCGCCCCGAGCAGATTGCCGGGTGGCTCTACGAGTCCCAGCCTCCAGGCGCCGTGCGTCTGCTCGGCGAGGTGCTGGGAACGCTCCGGCTCCACTGTGACGGACGAGTCGCCAGCGTCCGTCTGGAACTGCAGATGTTCCAACGCGCGGGCGCTTCGCCGACCGACTCCGAGGGCTTGATCGACTACCCGCGGTCGATTCGCGGCGTCGAGGCGGTGGCGCTGTTTCGGGAACGCTCCGAGGGAGACATCAAGGTCTCCCTGCGCAGCCGCGGCGGGATCGATGTCGGCGCGATCGCCAGCCGGCGCGGCGGCGGCGGCCACAGGAACGCCGCCGGCTGCCTGATCGACACCACGACGGACGAGACCGAGGTGATCGCCGAACTGGGGGCCGCGGTGGAGGCGAACGGGGAAGACGTCGCGCGTGCCGCCGCGGCTTGTGAGGATGCGACGTGACCCCGGGGCCCGGGCGCCACGGACTGCTCCTGGTCGACAAGCAGCCGGGAGGCACTTCGCACGACGTCGTGCGGGCGGCGCGGCGCGCCCTCGCCGAACGAAAGGTCGGTCACTGTGGCACGCTCGACCCGAACGCGACCGGCCTCCTGCTACTGACTGTCGGGCGCAGTACCCGTCTGACGCGGTTCCTGATCGGCGCACCCAAGGTCTACGAAGGCGAGATCCGGTTCGGCATCGCGACCGACACCTACGACGCGGCCGGCGAGGTGATCCTCGAGGGCAGCACCGCCGATCTGACGCACGAGCAGGTCGTCGGAGCGATGCGCCGCTTCGAAGGCCTGCAGCACCAGTTGCCGCCGCCCTACTCGGCGAAGAAGATCGGCGGCCGCAAGTACTACGAACTCGCGCGACGCGGGCAGGAGTTCGAGCGCGAGGGCAAGGACGTCGAGATCTTCCAATTCGAGGCGACCGGCCAGCTCGGAGCCCCAGGCCCCGACCGGATCCCTTTCCGGCTGAGCTGTGCGGCAGGCGCCTACGCGCGCTCCCTTGCCCACGACGTGGGTGAGCGACTCGGCTGCGGCGGGCATCTTGCGACCCTGCGCCGCCTTCGCATCGGTTCGTTCGAAGTCGAAGAGGCGCTCGATTCCGGGCGGCTCGAAGCAGTCCAGCGGGGCGACGAACCGCTTTCGGCCATCGACCTGGGAGTCGCCTGGGTGCCGTTCGACGACATTCCCCTACCCTTTCCCCGCGTCACGATGGACGCGACCCAGGAGCGCCGCATCGCACACGGACAGTCCGTGCTGGCGCCCGGCAGCGACGCCGAAGAAGGCGACTGGGTTCAAATCACGAACAACCGCGGCCGGTTCCTCGCCGTGGGTGCGGTAGCGGAACGGATCGGCGACCGCGGCCTCGCCGTCGTGCAGCCGAAGATCGTCTTCCATTGAGGCCAAACCCCTCGCAGGCTTGGAGTTCGGCCCCAGAACCGACCTCACGGACAACAGGGCCGGCCGTGCTACACTCCGCGCCGCGAAAGGACAGAGGAACGACGAAGGAACCGAAGGAAGGCAACACAGGAAACCAGCAAGAGTCAGCGAGGAATCAGAGAGTGCCACAGACAGCCGAAGTGAAGGACCAGATCATTCGTGACTTCCGTCTCCATGAGACGGACACGGGTTCCCCTGAAGTCCAGGTCGCGCTCCTGACGAACCGCATCAACGAACTCACCGAGCACTTCAAGGTCCACAAGCAGGACCATCATGGCCGGCGCGGCCTGCTGAAGTTGGTCGGGCGCCGTCGCCGGCTGCTCGGCTACCTCCGCAACCAGAGCTTCGAGCGCTACCGGACGACGATCGAGCGCCTCGGAATTCGCAGGTAGCGGGCATCCGCAAGTAACGCCAGAGCCCGGAGCCGCCAGGCGGTTCCGCCTCTCCCGAACCGGCCGCTTCGCCGACCGGTGAGTTCAGATCCAACGACGGATCCGTCTGGCCGACGCGAGGCACCTGCCCGCCGCTTTGAATCGCGGGCGCAACTACAGAGCAAGGAAGACAAGAGAACAAGCAATGAAGTTCACCAAGGACATCCCCATCGGGAACTCCACCATGACCCTGGAATCCGGGCGCCTGGCCAAGCAGGCGAACGGTTCCTGCACCGTACAGCTCGGCGAGACGATCGTGCTGACCACCGCCTGCATGGCGCCGGACAGCAACCCGCGAGGCTTTCTGCCCCTGACGGTCGACTACCGCGAGTACACGTCGGCGGCGGGCCGCATCCCCGGCGGCTTCTTCAAGCGCGAAGGACGCCCCTCCGAGAAGGAGATCATCACCTGCCGTCTTACCGATCGGCCGCTCAGGCCGCTCTTCCCACAGGGGTACTTCCACGAGACGCAGATCATCTCCTTCGTGCTCTCCGCCGACCAGGAGAACGACCCCGACATCCTCGCGATCAACGGCGCGTCGACGGCGCTCGTGCTCTCCGACATTCCCTTCTACCACCCCGTAGGGGCGGTGCGTGTCGGGCTGATCGACGACGAGATCGTGTTCAACCCCACGGGCGCCGAGCGGGACGTCTCGGACCTCGATCTGATCGTGGTCGGCACCGAGGAAGCCGTCACCATGGTCGAGGCCGGAGCCAACCAGCTCGATGAGAGCGTGGTCCTCGACTGCATCTTCGCCGGCCACCAGGAACTGCAGAAGATCGTTCGCACGCAGCGGGAGCTGTTTCGCGAGATGAATCTCGAGAAGCCCGACTGGAAGGCCCCGGAGGCCTACACGGCCGAGTTCCAGCAGGAGGTTGAAAGCGCCATCTGGAACGACTTCACCGCCGCGCTCAACACGCCCGCGAAGTTCGAGCGCCGCGATGCGGTGAAGGCCGTGGTAGACGGCTTCATCGAGCAGCTTCCCGAAGAGGACGAGCGGCGCGCACAGGTCGGCAAGATCGTCAGCGAACTCGAGGACAGGGCGCTCCGAGAGATCGTGATGAAGCAGGGCAAGCGCTTCGACAACCGCGCGCTCGATGAGATCCGGGCGCTCGACTGCGACACGGGGCTCCTGCCCCGCGTCCACGGATCGGCGCTCTTCACACGTGGCGAGACCCAGGCTCTCGCCTCGGTCACGCTCGGCACCCGCCGGGATGCGCAGATCATCGAGGAGTACGAGGGTGAGACCCACCAGAAGTTCCTCCTCCACTACAACTTCCCGCCCTTCTCGGTGGGCGAGGTTCGGTTCCTGCGCGGTTCCAGCCGGCGCGAGATCGGCCACGGCGTTCTGGCCCGCCGCGCCCTGGTTCCGGTGCTGCCGACCGAGGACGACTTTCCCTACACGGTCCGCGTGGTCTCGGAGATCCTGGAATCGAACGGTTCCTCGTCGATGGCGACCGTCTGCGCCGGTTCGCTGGCGTTGTTCGACGCCGGTGTGCCGATGCTGGCCCCGGTAGCGGGCGTGGCCATGGGCCTGGTCAAGGACGGCCAGGACTTCGCCGTCCTCAGCGACATCGCCGGCCAGGAGGACCATCACGGCGACATGGACTTCAAGGTCGCCGGTACCCGCGGCGGGATCACCGCCCTGCAGATGGACATCAAGATCACCGGAGTCACCCGCGAGATCATGGGCCAGGCGCTGACCCAGGCCAAGGCCGGCCGGCTGCACATCCTCGACCACATGGCCGCCGAGATCGGCGAGCCGCGGGAGGAGATGTCGGAGTACGCCCCGCGCCTGCATGTGATGATGGTCGCCCGCGACCGGATTCGCGACGTGATCGGACCGGGCGGCAAGACGATCCGCGGCATCACCGAGGAGACCGGCTGCCAGATCGACATCGAGGACGACGGCCGTGTCGTCGTTGCCTCGCCGAACTCCACCGCGGCGGATCGGGCGATCGCCATGATCGAACGCCTGACCGAGGTGCCGGAGGTCGACAAGGTCTACACCGGCCAGGTGCGCCGGGTCGAGCCGTTCGGCGCGTTCGTCGAGATCCTCCCCGGTACGGACGGTCTGGTCCACATCAGCGAACTTGCCCCTTACCGGGTCGGCGAGATCGGCGACCTGGTCACCGAGGGTGACGAGATGACGGTCAAGGTGATCGACATCGATCCCTCGGGCAAGGTGCGACTGTCGCGGAAAGCCGTGATCATGGATGCTCCCGACTTCGATCCCAAGGACTATGAAGGCATGGGCGTCCCGGCGCCCGCCGGCGGCGACCGCAGGGGTGGTCCCGGCGGACGCGGTGGTCGTGGCGGTCCCGGCGGACGCGGTGGACGCGGCGGCCCACGCGGACGCGGCGGTCCCGGCGGACGCGGTGGACGAGGCCGCGGCCCACGGTCGGGCGGCGGCCGCGGTCCGCGCCGCGACTAGATCTGGCGGAGTCCGGTCGGCCGGCCGACACCGGCACGGCCGTTCAGTCGGCGGCGCGGAGGGCGGCAAGATAGACCGCCCGGAAGGGGACCTCCCTCTCCCGGGCGATCCGTCGTACGTCCTCGTACTCCGGCGCCGTTCCCAGGGAGCGACCGCCGACCGCCGCCGTCTTGACCCGGACCTCGCCGAACGGCGTCGTCACCGAGACGACGCTTCGTTCGGCTTCCAGCCGATCGACGACCGTCCGCCGGCAGCCCAGGGACCCGGTCTCGAGGAGTAGCCGCTCGGCGAGATCCGAAGCCCGTTCGGGGCGGCAGATCGCGGTGACAGCCACGCCGGGACGCGACTTCTTCATCTGGACCGGGGTGGCGAACACATCCAGCGCGCCGGCTCCAAGCAGTGTCTCCGCCGCGTAGCCGATCGCCTCACCAGTCGCATCGTCGACTTGGCATTCCAGCACCGCGACGCGGCTCCAGGGCGGGCCGGCCGTCACCCGGGTCGCCAGTTGGACTCGCAGCGCGTTCGGCCGATCGGCGAGCTCCCTGCTACCCAGCCCGACGCCTGTGTCCTCGATGCGGCGGGGGCCGTCGGCCGCCGACGGCTCGAAGGAATCCACGAACTCGCGCAGGATCACGGCGCCGGTCGGCGTCGTCATCTCGCCCTCCACCCCGCCGGCGGTGATCGGCATGCCTCGAAGCAGCAGAGCGGTCGCCGGCGCCGGTACGGGCATCACGCCGTGGCGCGTCCGGACCGTGCCGCTACCCACCACCACGGTGGAACAGGACACCCTGGCCGGGGCAAAGTGCTCGAGCGCGACCGCAGCGCCGACCAGATCGACGATCGAATCGTCGGCACCGACCTCGTGGAAGTGCACCTCGTCCAGGCCAACCCCGTGCACGCTCGCTTCCGCCTCCCCGAGACGGCTGAAGAGTGCCGACGCGCGTTCTCTCGTGCCCGCCCCGAGACCGCTCCGCTCGATCATGCGGAGGATCGTCGACAGGTTCCGATGCGTGGCGCCCGCGCCACCGCGTCCCTCCACCGGCCGGCCGCCGCGCAGCACGGCGAAGCGCACGCCTGCCAGCGACCCACGTTTCGCCCGCCGCACCCTAAGCTCGACGCCGTCCAGACCTAGTCGCTCGACCATCTCCTCGAGCAGGGCCACCGGCAACCCCAAGTCCAGGCAGGCGCCCAGAAACATGTCGCCGGAGATGCCGCTGGCACAGTCCATATGGAGCAGGTCGGGGCCTCCAGCAGCCATCGGAGGCACCCTAGCAGTCCCCGAAGCCGGAACCTCCCCAGCCTGCCGCTACAGGAATCCCCTTTCCCGCATCGAGACCCAGCGGCCGCCGCCGCCGAGAATCAGGTGATCGACGAGTTCGACTCCCACCGAAGCCCCGGCCCGCGCCAACCTGCGGGTGAAGGCGATGTCCTCCCGGCTCGGATCCGGATCGCCACTGGGATGGTTGTGGAAGACCGCCGCCGCCGTCGCACCCAGTCGCAGGGCCTCCTTCAGGATCACCCGTGGCTCGACCGAGGTGCGGTCGAGGGCGCCGACGAAGTGCTCCCGCTCACTGATCACGCGGCCCCTGACGTCCACGTAGATCGCGCCCATCACCTCCTGGTCGAGGCGCGCATAGCGGAGGTTCAGGTAGCGGGCGACCCTGACCACGTCGCCAAGGGGCCTTCTCTGCGGGAGCTGGGCCTTGGCCAGACGCCGCGCCAACTCCACGGCCGCGAGGACCGTCGCCGCCTTGGCGTCTCCGAGTCCCTTGCGGCGCAACGACGGCAGGTCGTGTTCCACCAGGAGGGCGAGCGCCGGCAGACCGCCGAGCCCGCGTCCCTCGTCGTAGAGCAGGTCGTAGGCAAGGTCGAGCACCGAGCAGCCGCGGTGGCCGGTCCGCAGCAGAATCGCGATCAGCTCGCAATCGGTCAAGACTCCCGCTCCGTGCGCCAGCAACCGCTCGCGCGGACGCTGCTCCGAGGGCATCTCCCGCAGGGTGCTGCGGAGCGGTCGGTCCTGTCTTGCCATCGCGACTCCTCTGTGGACATCGACGAATTGACCGCCGTCTAGTTCTCATCAGCAAGCGGGGCCACAACTCCGCCTGTCCTTCCGGTTACAGTGTCCGTCCCGTGCCGCTGCCCGACGCCGAGCTTCCGCCGTTCCTAACCTCCGAGGCCACGCTGGGCGAAGCGGCCGTCGCCGTGCTGCCGGTTCCCTACGAACGCACAACATCGTGGGGCCAGGGTACGGAACATGGCCCGGCCGCCCTGCTTCGCGCGTCTCGCTACGTCGAACTCTACGACGAGGAACTCCGGCTGGAACCCTTCCGCATCGGCATCGAGACCCTGCCGCCGGTCGATGTCGAGGCGTCGGAGGACGCGGCGCTCCAACGCATCAGCGCTTCGGCCCGAGCCGTGATCGAGCGGGGCCGTTTCCTCGCAGCGATCGGCGGCGAACACACGATCACCCCCGCCCTGGTGCGTGGTGTCGTGGAAGCGGCCGGCGCCGACCTGGGCGTCGTGCAGTTCGACGCCCACGCCGACCTGAGGCCGACCTACCAGGGGACGCCCTGGAACCACGCCTGCGCGATGAGCCGGGTGCTCGACCTCGGCGTGCGCACGCTTGCGGTCGGCATCCGGTCGCTGAGCCGGCCGGAGGCAGTGCGGATCGAGACGGAGAGGCTTCCGGTCATCTGGGGCCACCAGATGCAGGCGCTTGCCCCGGAGGATCTTCAGGCACTGTTCGTGGGGCTTCTGGCGTCACTTCCCGACACCGTCTATCTGACCTTCGACCTCGACTTCTTCGACCCGTCGCTGCTTCCGGCCACCGGAACGCCCGAACCCGGCGGCGGCAACTGGTTCCAGGCTCTGACCCTGCTCCGCCCGTTGTTCGAGCAAAAGCGCGTCATCGCGATGGACGTCGTCGAACTGGCCCCGATCCCCGACAACGCGGCCAGCGAATTCACGGCGGCGCGCCTGCTCTACAAGTGCATCGGCTACCGCTACCGCCAGACGCTGGCCGCCGCTCAGAGGCCGATCAGGCCGCCCGCGACGTAGACCCAGAACACGATCAGCGCGAGGCCGATCAGGTTCAGCCACAAACCGGCACGGACCATCTGGGGAATCGTGATCTCCCCGGAGCCGAAGACGATCGCGTTCGGCGGCGTGGCCACCGGCATCATGAACGCGCAACTCGCGGCCAGCGTCGCCGGCACGATCAGGAGCAGCGGATCCACCTGGATGGCCGCGGCGGTGGCGCCCAGGATCGGCAGAAAGGTCGCCGTGGTCGCCGTGTTGCTGGTCACCTCGGTGAGCAGGATCAGCAGGGTGGCGGCGCCGATGACCAGCACCAGCACCGGCATGCCCTCGAGCACGAGCAGCAGGCCGCCGATGAAACGATCCACGCCGGTGCTGACGACCGCCGCGGCGAGGCTGAGTCCGCCTCCAAACAGCAACAGAATTCCCCACGGCGCCTCGAGCGCCTTCTTCCAGCTCAGCAGGAAGACGCCGCGCCGGAAATCGACCGGAATCGCGAACAGCAGCAGACCCGCGCCGATCGCGATTCCCGGATCGGTCAGTCCCGACAGCGGCCGGGCGCCGCCGATCTCGATCCCGGTGAGCCACGTGCGAGTCATCCACAACAGGGCGGCCGACACGAAGATCGCGAGCACCGCCTTCTCCGGTGGGCTGATCGGCCCCAGCTTCAGGAGCTCACCGCGGATGAGTTCCCTGCCGCCCGGCACCTCGGTAATCCGCAGCCGGTAGACGAATCGGGTCAGCACCAGCCACGCCAGGGGCAGGAAGGAGAGGGTGATCAGGAGACCGAAGGGCATCCACTGGGCGAAACTGATCTCCCGGCCGTAGGTGTCTTCCACGAACGACATCATCTGAAGGTTCGGAGGTGTACCGATCTTCGTCGCGACACCCCCGATCGAAGCGCCGTAGGCTGTCCCGAGCAGGAGATTCAGGGCGAAGGGAAACGGCTTCCCCACCGGCGCTGCCTCCGGGCCCAGGCGTTGACGGACCAGGTCGATCACGGACAGGGCGATCGGCAGCATCATGACCGTCGTGGCGGTATTCGAGATCCACATGCTGAGGAAGGCGCTTGCGGCCATGAACCCGAGCACCAGCCGGTCCGGCCGGCTGCCGACCAGAAGGATGATGTGGAGCGCCATGCGACGGTGCAGACCCCAGCTCTGCATCGAGAGAGCGATCATGAAACCGCCCAGGAACAGGAAGATGTTCGGATTCGCGTAGGGCGCCGCGACGCTCGAGATCGCGATGTCGCCAGCGGTCAGCAGCGGAATCGCGACCAGGGGCAGGAGCGACGTGACGGCCACGGGCAGCGCCTCGGTCAGCCACAACACGCCCATGAGCACGCCGGTGGCCGCCACCGCCCGCCCGCCGGCCGAAAGCCCCGAGACGACCTGGCCGTCGGCGTCGAGCACCGCCGCGGGGATCAGGAAGTAGACCAGCGCCGCGAGGAGCGGAGCGCCGACCAGGCCCGTCGCAACGGAGGCCCAAGGGCCCCGGTCGCGACTTGCTTCAGCCATTCCCGCCGTCGCCGTTCCTGCGGAGGTGGCGGCGGAAGTAGGACCTCGTCATGCCGGTGACCGCTCCCGAGAGCAGCAGCAACGAAATGAGGTTCGGAAACGACATCAGACCCAGGGCCACGTCGCCGAAGGTCCATACCGTGGAGAGCGGCAGCAGGCAGCCCAGGAAGAAGAAGCCGACGTAGATCCAGCGGTAGACGGGAATCGCCCGCGCCCCGAACAGGTACTCGGTCGACCGGTCGCCGTAGTACGACCACGAGATCGCGGTCGAAACCGCGAACAGCAGCACCGAAAGGGTCACGATCAGATCGCCGCGGTTCCCGGGCAGGCCCAGGCTGAAGGCTCGGGCCGTCAGCGGCGCTCCGGTCAGAAGGGCTCCGCCCTCGATCCGCGGCGTCCCGCCCCCGGCACGGAGCGTTCCGTCTCCAGCGACCTCCAGCGTACCGCTCCAGGCATCGCCCGCCCCGTCGACCAGGCGCGGATCGGCGATCATCGAGTGCAGCACGACGAAGGAACCGTCCGCCGCGCCGCCCTCGACCGCCACCGTGCCGCCGCCGCGCGTCGAACGCTCGTCGCGCGCCGCAAGCAGCTCGGAGTCGTCGTCGAGGACGCGGTGGATACCCTCCACCTCATCCAGCGCGAAGCTCTGCGGGGCATGGTCGCGCCACGCGTCCGTGGTGACGATGACCAGGCCGGTCATCGTGCAGATGACGAGTGTGTCGATGAACGGCTCGAGCGAAGCGACGAGCCCCTCGCGTACCGGCTCATCGGTCTTCGCGGTGGCGTGGGCGATCGGCGCGCTGCCCTGGCCCGCTTCGTTGCTGAACAGACCGCGCCGGATACCCCACATCATCGTCATCAGGAAGGAACCGGCGGCGCCGCCGACCATCGAGGTCGGCCGGAACGCCTGTTCGACGATCAGGGCGAAGCTCGCAGGGATGCTGTCGATGTTCGCGAGCAGGATGAACAGGGCGCCGCCAACGTAGATGACCGCCATACCCGGCGCGAGAATCGAGGTCACCCGGCCGATGCGCCGGATGCCGCCGATGATGACCAGGGCCACCAGCGACGCGAAGATCAGGCCGCTCCACACCGGAGAGAAGCCGAACTGGGACTCGAGCTGATCGGCCATCGTGTTCGCCTGGTTCATATTGCCGGTGCCGAAGGAGCACAGGACGGCGAGGCCGGCGAACAGCATCGCCATCCACTTCCAGTTCGCGCCCAGGCCCTTCTCGATGTAGTACATCGGACCTCCGGAGACCGAGCCGTCGCGGTGGACGCGGCGGTAGGCCACGGCCAGCGTGC
The DNA here is from genome assembly GCA_026708285.1 of Acidobacteriota bacterium. Classification (GTDB taxonomy): domain Bacteria; phylum Acidobacteriota; class Thermoanaerobaculia; order Multivoradales; family Multivoraceae; genus Multivorans. The sequence continues at coordinate 1,507 of JAPOVF010000083.1, read as the reverse complement.
ACTCGGCGAACTTGAGCGCCATGCCGAAGAACGCGGTCACCCACATCCAGAACAGGGCCCCCGGGCCGCCCATGCGGATCGCGATGGCCACGCCGGCGATGTTGCCGATCCCGACCGTCGCCGAAAGCGCGGTCGTCAGCGCCTGGAAGTGGACGAGGTCGCCCTCGTCGTCCGGATCGTTGTACTTGCCTGCGAGGATCGCCCAGGCGTGCCGGAAGCCGCGCAACTGGATCAGGCCGAGTCGGACGGTGACGAAGAGTCCCGTCCCCAGGAGCACCAGCGCCAGGATCGGAGCCTGGGGCGGCGTGTTCCAGACCAGCCCCTCGAGCCAGCCGGCTACCGGTCCGAGAAAGCCGTTGATCCCGTCTGCAACCTTCCCGAACAGCTCCTCGGGCATCGCGCGTCAGCCTCCCCTCTAGCGATAGTTGGCCGGATGGCCGGTAGCGAAGACCAGCACGGACTCGCCGCGACGGATGGTACCGGAGTCGCTCAGGAGCGAGAGCCCGGCCAGGGCCGCCGCCGTCTCGGGGCCCACCAGAACTCCTTCCTCCGCCGCCACCCGGGCGGCAGTCTCCGCGACCTCGGCCTCTTCCACCGCGACGGCCGCGCCGCCGCTGTCGCGCAACGCCTGGAGGATAAGGAAGTCGCCGATCGCACTGGGCACCCGCAGCCCCCACACCGCCGTGTCCGGCTCCGGCCAGGGATCGGCGAGTTTGCCGCCCGCATCGTGGGCGCGCACGATGGGCGCGCATCCAGCCATCTGCACGACCGCGAACTTCGCCGGGGCACCGCTCAGGAGGCCGAGCCTGCGGAGTTCGGCGAACGCCTTCGCCATACCCACGATGCCGGTGCCGCCGCCGGTCGGGTAGACGATCCAGTCCGGCAGCCGCCAACCGAACTGCTCGGCGACCTCGAAGCCCATCGTTTTCTTGCCTTCGGCACGGTACGGCTCACGGAGGGTCGAAAGGTCCCAGAAGTCGCCGCCCCGCTCCCGGAGCGCGGCGCCGGCCTCAACGAGCGTCCCACCTGCCTCGATGACCTCGGCGCCGAATCGCCGGCAACGTCGGCGAACCGTTTTCGGCGTGTCCTCGGGTAGAGCCACGCGACAGGGCAGTCCGGCGGCGGCGGCATAGGCCGCGGCCGCGACGGCAGCGTTGCCCGCGCTCGGAAGCTGGACGCCGGGGGCTCCGAGTTCCCGCGCCCGGTTCACCGCCATCGAGAGCCCTCGATCCTTGAAGGAACCGGTCGGATTGCCGGCCTCGTTCTTCAGGAAGACACGCACGCCGTCTGGCGCCAGTCGACGGAGTCGAAGTACCGGCGTTCCCCCCTCGCCGAGATCGACCCGGCCATGGAAATCGACGACCGGCAACAGCTCCCGGTAGCGCCACAGCGTCCACGGCCGGCCATGGAGCTCACCGGCGATCGTCCTTCCCCGGTTCGTGTCGAGTGCGTAGTCGACCAGCCAGGGCTTGCCCGCCGGCGACAGAAAGGCCGGTTCGTCAAGCGG
>JAPOVF010000071.1 GCA_026708285.1 Acidobacteriota bacterium | reverse complement strand
ACGGCTGGTAGTTCAGCGCCACGTCGCTCATCAGGTCCGGCGGAGCGACGGTGAACGACTGGATGTGCTCCCGGTCGATCAGGAGTTCCAGGTCGTGCGGCTCTCTCAGGCCCTCGACGTGCTCGTTGCGGTCGCGGGCGAGACGAATCGAGAACTCGTAGACACCGTCGGCCGGGAAGTTCCAGGTCGCGAGAAGGCCACCGCGGGTGCCGATTGGCAGGCCCTCGACGTGCTTCTCCTGGGTCAGATCGGGATCCGTCCGGAAGGTAATGCCGACCGGTTCCGCGTACGAGCGCCCGACCGCCAGCCGGCTGATCTTCTCGGCCGCGCCGACGTACCTCTCCAGCAGGGTCGGCGAAAGGTCGCCGACCGTTACGTTGTCGAACCCGAAACTGGCCGAGTCCGCCGGCAGCAGCGAGGCGACGTCGACCTCCAGCGCGAGCAGGTCCCGCACGGCGTTGTGGTACTCGGTGCGGTTCAGCCGGCGGAAGGTCTCCGTGCGGCCCGGGTCGGGCTGGTCGTCGGCGATCCGGTCGAGCTCGCCCTCGAGCGACGAGAGCGCCTCCCGGTACGCACTCTCGTCCGGACGGCGCCGACCCGGCGGCGGCATCTGGCGCGCGCGCAGCTTGCGGGCCACCTTCTCCCAGGTCGCGCGGTCGAGATTCTCGTGCTGCTCGACCAGCGCATCGAGTTCGAGCCCAGCCGTCTTCAACCGGCCGTTGTGGCAACCCAGGCAATGCCGGGAAATGAGGACCCGGTGCGGTGCCTCGGCGTCGAACGCCGGAGCCGGGGCCGGAGCCGCCGGCGGGCCCGCCGCGACGCTTGCGCCGGCGAGCGCCAGGAAGAGAGCGACGCACACCGCAGCCACATGAATCGCCCGCGGGCGACAACACCGAGTGGGTCGTGGGTCACGCAATCTCCAACTCCCGGGCTGAAGACCTGAGTCTGGCTACAGGAATACGAACGGCAGTCTAACAGTCGGCCCGGTCACTCGATCTCCAATGAACCGTACATCCTGGGCTCCCTTCGCGCGGGATCCTAGGATCCCAGACGGTGACAGGAATCAACCATCAGATCCGGGCGCTGCTGGTGGCCGCGGTCATCCTCGCTCAGCCGGCAACGAGCGAGGAGTCGGAACCCGCCCGCTACGAGAGCGCCCTTGCCGCGTGGCGTGCCGAACGGGTGGCGGACCTCAAGGGCCCGGACGGTTGGCTCAACCTGGCGGGCCTGTACTGGCTGAAGGAAGGCGCCAACAGCTTCGGCGCAGCGGCCGGCAACGACCTCGTGACGCCGGAAGAGTCGTCGCCACCGAAGCTCGGCGAGTTCGTCGTGGACAACGGCACAGTCACCTTCCGGGCAGCGCCTGGAGCCGCCGTGTTGCACGGTGAAACGCCCGTCACCGAGATGCTCCTCGCCGACGATCAGGAGAAGGAATCCACCCTCCTCACGTCCGGCTCCCTGGCCTGGACCGTGATCCGCCGGATGGACCGGCTCGGAGTGCGACTGCGCGACTACGACCATCCCGCCGTGACGGCATTCGCCGGCATCGAGGTCTTTCCCGCCGACCCGAGCTGGCGCCTGGAGGCCCGTTTCGAGCCCTACCCGGAACCGCGGACCATCCGGGTGCCAACCGTCGTCGAAGGTCTCGGCTGGGAACCGACCGTCCCCGGCACACTGGAGTTCGAGGCCCAAGGACGTTCACTGTCGCTGGAGGCGTACCGATCCGACGACGGGTTCATGATCGTCTTCGCCGATGAAACGACCGGCGACACGACCTACCCCGCCGGCCGCTACTTGGCCGCGGCCCTGCACGGCGACGACGGCACGACGATCCTGGACTTCAACAGGGCCTACAACCCGCCGTGTGTGTTCACCGAGTTCGCGACCTGCCCGCTGGCGACACCCCGCAACCGCCTGCCCGTCGCCGTGGAGGCTGGAGAAAGGTACACCGAGAAACCTTAAGGCCGACGTCGCCGCTTAGCGGCTCGCCGGATGCCGGCCAGAAGGCCGGCGCACCGACACACGGCTACGCTGCGGCCGGCCGGCTGCGCACGAGCCGGCCGGGCAGCGCGCCGGTGACCTCGTCGTTCTCGAGGACGACTTCCCCGGCGCAGATCGTGGCGTCGTATCCCTGCGGGCGCTGCATGTAGCGCTTCGCGTTCTCGGGCAGGTCGTAGACCAGGTACGGCGCCTCGGACGACAGGCGGTCGAAGTCGATCACGCTGATGTCGGCGCGCTTCCCCGGCTCCAGGACGCCCCGGTCGGACAGGCCGTAGAGGGCCGCGTTGGCGCCGGTCTGCTTGTGGACGATCGTCTCGAGCTCGACCCGTTCGCCACGGGTGCGGTCGCGTCCCCAGAAGGCAAGGTTCCAGCTTGGCATGTGGGCGTCGCTGACCGCGCCGACGTGGGCGCCGGCGTCGCTCAGGCCGTTGCAGGTCAGCGGATGTCGCATCAGGCCCGCCATGTAGTCGAAGTTCCGCTTCGAGTAGCCGTCCAGGTAGAACAGCAGCAGTGTGCTGCCGTCGCCGTCGGTCAGAAGGTCGTAGAACGCTTCCGGCCCGGTCAAGCCGTGCCGCTTCGCATAGGTCGCGACGCTGGCCTCCTGGTCCGGCTCGTAGTTCGGCGGATCGCCGAGGACGTAGACCGCCTCCGGCTGCGAGTGCATCAACTCCAGGAGGCCCGGCAGCAGGCTGCCCGGCGTCGCGTCGACCAGGAACGGGTGATCCACGTCCTCCGGACTGTTGCGGCGCGCGTCGTTCGTCATGTCCCAGTCGCTGGCGAGAATCTTCGCCCGCACGTCCGGGTCGCGCATCCGCTCGAGCCGCTCCGGCATCGGCAGATGGCCGACCAGTTCACGGTAGGCGTAGTTCAGGACGTACGGGTGCAGCGAACCCTCCAGATTCATCAGCACCGTCGTGCCGCGGCCGCGGATCTGCGGGAAGACCCGGATCCCCTTGTAGCGACGCTCCTCGAGCGCGGTCAACCCTTCCTGCGCGGCTTCGCCCGAGAGATAGGTCACCGTGATCCCGTCCTTGCGGCCGAGGCCGAGCAACCACTCAC
>JAPOVF010000285.1 GCA_026708285.1 Acidobacteriota bacterium | reverse complement strand
ACGCGCCGGTGTCGACGCTCGACATCCTGCCGACCGCCCTGGCGGCAGCCGGAGCCGCAGCGCCGGCGGATCTCGAACTGGACGGACACGACCTGATGCCGATGCTCGACGGGTCGGCCGAAACAGGCGACGGCCGTTTCGTGTGGCGGAACTACCCGACGGTCGCTGTCCGCAGCGGCGACATGAAGCTGATCAAGCCGAACCAGGATGCCCCCGGCGGCTTTCTCTACGATCTGTCCAGCGACGTTCGGGAGCAGACGGACCTCGCCGCGTATCGGCCGGAAGAAGTCGCCGACCTCGAGGCGGTCATCGAGGACTGGCGTTCCATCACCGTGGAGCCGGCGTGGACCCGCCGCCGCCCGGTCGCCTACTCGATCTGCAACATCGAACCCATTGGGTTCGAGAACTAGGCGGCGCAGGCCGTCTCGCTGGGGAACGAATCGCGCGGTTCGCGGTTGTAAGGGTGAGTCCCGGTGCATTGATGTGGCTGATGAACGCCGCCCGGGAGCGCCTGCCGCTCCCGATGGCGGGCGCAGAACGGGAGGTTGCAAGTGACGACCTGGATGGAAACGGAACTCGGTTCGTGGGGACAAGCCGCGATCGTGTTGGCTCTGGCTGCCGTCCTCTCGAGCGGGGCGAGCCATGGTTCGATGGCCCCGGAAGAGTCGAGCGTCGAGGACGAGATGGAGGCCTTGGTTGCGGAAGTCGGCCCTGACTGGGACGTTGTTGAGGACTACCTCGAACATGAACGCACATGGATGGCCCGGATCCTCGCGTCTGGCAAGGTCTCGGAGGACGGCTCGTCCCCGAACCTCGGCGAGGCGGGCAGTGCAACGCCGCGGGTCTTCGTGGTTCGCGCATCGGGTGACGGTGCCCCGCCGCGGGCCGAAATGGAGCAGGCACTGCGAGCGGCGCTCGAGGCGCGGCCTGGTGCCGAGTCGGCCGACCTGCGGTCCGAAGACGGCGACTCCCCGGCAAGCACGGATGGCTCGGTGCCCGACGCCCCCGACGTTCGTCGTGCGGCCGCCGCGGCAATCGCGATTCTGGAAGTCGGTGGGACGCATGAGAAGACTGTCGAGGCCGCGGAGTTCCTTGTCAACAACGCAGCGATGACACCGGGAGGTGAGGAGTACGCCTCCAGGGGCGCCAGGGCCCTGCTCGAGTACGCACCCGACTACGAGGGCTGGGGGTTGATCCTGCAGCGAATGCACCTGTTGGGACGTGTCGGGCCGGCCAGACAGGCCGCGGCGCCGGCCGTCTTCAGGGTGTTGGCCTCGGAGGCCGAGGATCCCGTGCTTCGTGCCACGGGGCGCTACTACGTGGCGGCAGGACGGATGCAGTTCGCGAACGCACCCGGAATCTCAGAAGGGGAGCGCGCGGCGAGACGTGAGCGCGCCCTCGACGCGGCTGCCGGCTTGAGCGCCGGTGTCGAGGAGGAGGACTTTCCCGGCGACGCACGGACTTTCGCGGAGGCGGAGGCCGACCTCTTCCGCAGCATCCGCCACGGGACGGTGGGCAGCAAGGTCCCGGACCTCGCCGGCAGTCGGCTGGATGGCGTCCCCGAACGCCTTTCCGACTATCGGGGCCGTGTGGTCCTTCTCGACTTCTGGGCGACGTGGTGCGCGCCGTGCGTGGCTGCGCTGCCGGAGAAACGGCAACTCGTAGCCGATCTTCCCGCGGACCGATTCGCCCTCCTGTCGATCAGTGTCGATGCGGAGCTCGAAACCGTGACCGGCTTCCTGGAGGACGAGCCCATGCCATGGTCGAACTGGCACGTCGGAATGCAGAGCGACATCACGCGGACTCTGCAGGTCGGCTCCTACCCGACCTACATTCTGATCGACGAACACGGCGAGATTCTGGCGAAGAGGAACCACCTCCCCGACGACTTCGTGACGCTCATCGAGGAAGCGGTCGGGCGCAGCGCGGAATAGCCCTGGCGACGTCCGGGTTGTGCTGCCTGTACCCACTTTCCAGAGGAGGTAGTCGACCATGGACCATTCGGACCGTGTCGCCGGCGTGGCGATGATCCTGCTGCTGACGATCGCAGCCTGCGTAGGCTCGACGGCCCCGGAGGCGGCGAGCGCCGAGGATGAGTTCGCGGCGCTGGTCGAGGAGGTCGGCCCCGAGTGGGAGGTCGTCGAGGAGTTTCACGACCGGCAGCGTGAGTGGTCGGAGCGGTTCCGTGAACTCAACACGAGCGAGGTTTCCGAAGAGAGCCTGGAGGAACTTGCTCGCGAGCAACCGGACATCGGCCGTGCAGCGGCCGCTGCCACGGCGATACTCGACGCGGACGGCGAACACGAGAAGACGATTCAGGCCGCGGAGTTCCTCGTGCTCCACGCTGGCCTCAGGGCAGGTGGGGACAAACACGCCTACCGGGGAGCCAGGGCCCTTCTCGAGCACGCACCCGACTACGAAGAGTGGCGCATGGTCCTGAGTCGGCTGGACATGCTCCGGCATTTCGGTGAAGACGGGAAACCGTCCCGGCCCCTGGTCGAGACGTTCTTCGAGGAGCTGGCCTCCGAGGCCGGAGATTCGGCTCTCCGCGCGGCGGGTCGGTACTACCTGGCGGCGGGATTGGTGGTTTCCGTCAACGCGTCGGGGCTGTCGCGGGAGGACCGCGCGGTCAGACGCCAGGAGGCCCTCGAGGCTGCGACGGGACTGAGCGCCGGCGTGGAGGATGAGGAGTTTCTCGGGGCCACCTTCGCCGCGGGGACGACCTTCGCGGACGCCGAAACCCTACTGATCGACACGATCCGGTACGCGACCGTGGGGACGACGCCGCCGGAGCTGGCGGGCAGCACGCTTGATGGCGGCGAGGAGGGTCTGGCCGACTACCGGAGCCGGGTCGTTCTCCTGGATTTCTGGGCTACCTGGTGCAAGCCGTGCATCGCTGCGCTGCCGAAGCTGCGCGAGCTGGTCGCCGATCTGCCGTCGGATCGGTTCGCCCTGCTGTCCATCAGCGTGGACGAGAAGCTCGAAACCGTGACGGAGTTCCTTGAGGATGAGCCGATGCCCTGGTCGAACTGGCATGTCGGGAGGGGGAGCGAAGTCACCGAGACGCTGGATGTCAGTTCCTATCCGACCTACATACTCCTGGACGAACAGGGCGAGATCCTGGCGAGGACCGGTGGTCTGGACGAGGAGTTCCTGGCCATGATCGAGGAAGCGGTCGAACCCGGCCCGTCTGCCTGAACCTGCCGGGCCAGTGGCTCGCCGACGGTCGCTGGCTCTTCTCGGATGCGCCCCGGGTACGATCGGGCTATCGTGAAGTCCTTCATGCGTAGTCCCCGTTCCCTGACGGTCATCTCCCTTTCCCTGATCGCGGTCCTCGCCGCGCCGGGAACCAGCCCAGCCCAGGACCTCGCCGACGCGATCGCCGACGACTACCGGACCGAGCTGAAAGCGCTCTTCGAGCACTTCCACCGCAACCCGGAGCTTTCTTTCCTGGAGCACGAGACGGCCGCCCGCCTGGCCGACGAACTCCGCAAGTCGGGCGTCGAGGTCACGGAGGGCATCGGCCGCACGGGGATCGTCGGCATGATGGAGAACGGCGACGGCCCGCTGGTCCTCGTGCGGGCCGACATGGACGGCCTGCCGGTGGCGGAGAGGTCCGAACTGCCTTACGCCTCGACGGCGACCCAGGTCGACCTCTCGGGGGAGGAAGTCCCGGTCATGCACGCCTGCGGACACGACATGCACATCACCACGATGGTCGGCGTGGCGCGGCGGCTCGCCGCGATGCGCGACCAGTGGTCGGGCACGGTCATGTTCGTGGGCCAGCCGGCGGAAGAGCGGATCATGGGCGCCCGCGAGATGCTCGAGGACGGCCTGTACGAGCGCTTCGGCGTGCCGGACTACGCGCTGGCGCTGCACGTTTCCGCCGGCAGGCCGGCGGGGAAGATCGAGGTGCCGCCGGGTCTGCTCGCGTCGTCCTCGGACAGCGTCGACATCACGGTGTTCGGAGTCGGCGCGCATGGAGCGTCGCCGCACCGGGGCAAGGATCCGATCTACATCGCGGCGCAGCTCGTCGTCGCTCTCCAGGGCATCGTGAGCCGGGAGCTCAACCCGCTCGACCCCGGCGTCGTGACGGTCGGCGCGATCCACGGCGGCTTCAAGCACAACGTGATCCCGGACCGGGTGGAACTGCAGCTCACGGTGCGGGCGAACAACGAGGAGACGCGGGAGCAGTTGCTGTCGGCGATTGAGAGGATTGCGGAGGGTGTCGGCAGGGCGGCCGGCCTTCCGGCCCCGTTGCTGCCGAAGGTGGTGCGCACGAAGGAATCGACGCCGGTCACCATGAACGACCCGGAGCTTGCGGCGCGGGTGCGGGCCGCGATCGCCGCCGGCATGGGCGATGACGTGTTCTACAGCGCGCCGCCCTCGGGCATGGGCGCCGAGGACTTCGCCTACTTCGTCCGCACGGAGCACAAGGTGCCGGGCACCTACTTCAACGTCGGCGGCACGGACCCTGCCGACCTGGAAGCGGAGGCGGCCGGCGGACCGCCGGTGCCGGGGCACCACTCGCCCTTCTTCCGCATCGAACCGGAGCCGTCGATCCGAGCCGGAGTCGAGGCGATGACACTGGCGGTGCTCGACCTGCTGCGACCGTAGATGGTGGAAGCGGAGGGGGCTTTCGAACGGATCCCGGAGCTGGCGCTCCAGGAGGTGCTCGCCGAGCTGGAGCGGCTGTACCCGGACGCGGACTGCGAACTCCGGCACGAGAACGCGCTTCAGCTCCTGGTCGCGACGATCCTCTCGGCCCAGTCGACCGACGTCCGCGTGAACCTGGTCACCGAAACCCTGTTCCAGCGCTACCGCAGCGCCGGAGACTTTGCCGCCGCCGATCCGGCCGTCTTCGAGCAAGAGATTCGCAGCACCGGCTTCTTCCGCAACAAGACCAAGAGCGTGCTGGGCGCGGCGCGGAAGATCACGGAGGAGTTCGGCGGCGAGGTGCCGGACACGATGGAGGACCTGATCACCCTTCCCGGCGTGGCGCGGAAGACGGCGAACGTGGTGCTCGGCACCTGGTTCAGGAAGCCGGTCGGCGTCGTCGTCGACACCCACATCGGCCGGCTGGCCCGCCGCCTGGGCATTAGCCCCGAAAAGGACGCGGTCAAGGTCGAACGGGACCTGATGAACCGGTTGCCCCAGGACAAGTGGATCTTCATGGGCCACGCGATCATCTGGCATGGACGTCGCGTCTGCGCCGCGCGACGGCCCGACTGCACGAACTGCACGCTGGCCGACTGGTGTCCGCGCAACGGCTTGCCGGACTGCTAGGCTGCCGCGGTTCGCCATGGAGTTGATCGCCACGACCGGACGGGTGGTTCGTTTGGCAGTGGCAGGGGTGCTGGTCGCCCTGCCGCTCATTGCCGGTCCTCCTCCGGAGCCGCCTCCTTTCTACGCCATCGAGGGCGCGCGGGTCGAGGTCGGCGACGGTACCGTCCTGGAGCGCGCGACCGTCGTCATCGAGAACGGCACGATCACGGCCGTTGGCGAGGACGCGGCGATCCCTGCTCACGCCTGGGTCATCGACGGCGAGGGACTCACGGTCTACCCGGGCCTGATCGACGCGATGGGAAGTCTCCCGCAGCCTCGGCGTCCTCCCGGCGGTCCGGGCGCCGGCGCGCCGACGCCCGGCGGCCAGCGGCGCCGGTCGGACCCCGACCGGGCCCTGCCTCGCGGCCCCGAGGATCGCCCGCTGACGACCCCCTGGAAGCGAGCGGCCGACGACCTCACGCTGGACGCGGAGGCGGTCGAGGCCTGGCGGAAGGCCGGTGTCACCTCGATCGCGGCAAGGCCGGGCGACGGGCTGTTCCCGGGCCGGCTGTCCCTGGTTCGGCTGGGCGCGCCCGGTCGCGACGCGGAACATCAGGTGGTCGCCCCCGAACTGGCCCAGGTGGCCTCCCTTAGCAGTGGCGGCGGCTTCGGCTCCTATCCCGGCGCTCTGATGGGCCGGGTCGCCTACTTCCGGCAGTTGCTCCTGGACGCGGCCCACTACGCCGCCGCGACTGCCGCCTACGAGGCCGATCCCTCCGGCTGGCGGCGGCCGGAGTTCGATCGAACCCTGGCGCCGCTGGCGGCTGTCGCCTCGGGAGAGGAACGGATCCTCCTGCCGGGCTCGAGCGCGGTCGAGATCAACCGGGCGCTCCGGCTCGGAGAGGAACTCGGTCTCGACTTCGCGTTGTACGGCGGCCAGGAAGGCTATCGCCTCGCCGGCGAGCTCGCGGATGCCGGCGTGGCGGTGCTCGCCTTTGTCGACTGGCCCGAGCCTCTGCCGGAGCGTGACCGGGATCCGGACGCCGACCGGCCGCTCCGCGAGGCCCTCCACGAGCGGCTGGCGCCGACGACGCCAGTCGAACTGGCCGAGGCCGGCGTGCAGTTCGCGCTCAGTTCCGGCGGCGCGAACAGCGCGGACGACTTCCTGGCCGGCGTGCGCCGGGCGATCGAGGGCGGCCTCGAACCGGCGCGGGCGCTTCAGGCGCTCACGCGGGACGCGGCGGCGGTCCACGGCCTGGACGACCGGATCGGCAGGGTAGCCGCGGGAATGGCGGCGGATCTCCTGCTGGCCGACGGCTACCCGTGGCAGGAGTCGACACGGGTAACGGCGGCGTTCATCGACGGCGTCCGGTACGCCGTCTCCGACGGTGACGAGGCCGAAGACGAGGAAGAGGACGGCGAGAGCGCGCAGGAAGCCGAGGAGGCGGAGGAACCGGACGAGCCGCGACGGCGGGGACGGGGCCTGCGCGGCGCACGGGGTCCTGGTGGCCCTCGCGGAGCCTCGAGCGAGGCGCTTGCGCCGATGCGGCTGGCCGAGGTCGCGGAGAGGTACGCCGAGCTCGCCGGCGACGGGATGGTCCCGATGACCGGTCCCTACCGCGAGGACGACGTGCTGGCGATCACGGGCGCCACCGTCCTCACGATGGCTGGCGAGACGATCGAGAACGGCACGGTGGTCGTGCGGAACGGCCGCATCGCCAGGGTCGGCAGCGGCGTCAGGGTGCCGAGCGGCGCGCACGTGATCGACGCCGATGGCGGCTACCTGATGCCGGGTATCTTCGATGCCCACTCGCACATCGCGACCGCGGGGGGCGTCAACGAGGGCAGCCTTGCGTCGACCGCGATGGTGCGGATCGAGGACGTCGTGGATCCGACCGACATCGCGATCTACCGGGCGCTCGCCGGCGGCGTCACGACGGTCAACATACTCCACGGCAGCGCGAATCCGATCGGCGGCCAGAACCAGGTCTTGAAGCTCCGTTGGGGGCAGGACGCCGACGGCATGCGATTCGAGGGGGCGCCTCCGGGAATCAAGTTCGCGCTCGGCGAGAACCCGAAGCGGTCGCGGTCCTTCGGACCGGGGCCGCGCCGCTACCCGGCGACCCGGATGGGCGTTCTCGACGTCATCCGGGAGGCGTTCACGCAGGCTGCCGAGTACCGGGACGCGTGGACGCGTCATCGCGAAGCGGAAGCAGCCGGCGAACGCAGCCGTCCGCCCGTGCGGGACCTGGAACTCGAGGCGCTGGTCGAGATCCTGGAGGGCGAACGTCTGGTCCACGCCCACAGCTACCGGGCCGACGAGATCCTCCAGTTGCTGCGGCTGGCGGAGGAACTCGGATTCCGGATCGCCACGCTCCAGCACGTGCTGGAGGGCTACCGGGTGGCGGACGAGATCGCGGCTCACGGCGCTGGCGCTTCCACGTTTTCCGACTGGTGGGCCTACAAGGTCGAGGCCTACGAGGCGATTCCCCACAACGCGGCTCTGATGGCGGATCGCGGCGTTCTGGTCTCGGTGAACTCCGACGACGCGGAGGAGATGCGCCACCTGAACCACGAGGCGGCGAAGGCGGTCAAGTGGGGTGGCCTTTCCGACGACGCGGCGCTGGCCCTGGTCACGATCAATCCCGCCCGCCAGTTTGGCATCGACGACCGGGTGGGTTCGATCGAGGTCGGCAAGGACGCCGACCTCGTGATCTACGACCGGCATCCGTTGAGTTCCTACGCCGTCGTGCAGACCACTCTGGTGGACGGCAAGGTCTACTTCGACCGCGAGCTGGACCGGCTCCGGCGAGAGCAGTTGGCCGCGCTCGAGCAGTCCCTGACCGAGCCCGCGAGTGAGGACGGCGGAGACGAGCCATGACCCGCGCATGCGGCAGGATCGCGGCAGTGCGGACGCTGGCGTTGGCCCTCGCGGCCTCTGGCGGGCCGGCGGCGGCTCAGACGCTGGCGATCGAGGGCGGTACGGTGCACCCCGTTGCGGGCCCTTCCTACAACGGCACGGTCGTCGTGCGGGACGGCGTGATCGAGGCGGCCGGTCCGGATGTTCCGACGCCGCGGGACGCGGAAGTGATCGACGCCGGGAGCCTTCACGTCTATCCCGGGCTGTTCAATGCCTGGACCACTCTCGGGCTGGTCGAGATCGACTCGGTTCCCGCCACGCTCGACCAGGCGGAGCTGGGCGACACGCCGCATCTGCTGGCGGTCGAGGGGGTTCATCCCGCGAGCGAGATCATTCCGGTGACCAGGGAGAACGGCACCACGCACGCGTTGACGGCGCCCAGCGGTGGACCCTGGGCCGGCCAGGCGTCGGTGATCCTCCTCGACGGCTGGACGGTGGAGGAGATGGAAGTCGAGAAGAGCGTCGGCGTCGTGCTCGAATGGCCGAGTCTCGCGACCCGGGAGTTCGACTTCTCGACTTTCAGCGTCCAGGAGAAGAAGTTCTCCGAGGCGAAGCGGGACTACGACCGGACGGTGGACGAGCTCGGCGACTGGATCGAGGCGGCGCGCCAGTACGATCACGCCCGCTCGAATGCCGGTTCCGAGACCGCCGTGGAACAGGATCACGCGCTGGAGGCCATCGCAACGGTTGCGCGGGGCGAACTGCCGCTCCTGGTCGTCGCCGATCGGGCCCGGGCCATTCGTGACGCCGTGGCGTTCGCGGAAGAGCACGGCTTGCGGCTGGTGCTGGCCTCGGGACGCGACGCGGCGAAGGAGGCGGAGCTGCTCGCCGAAAAGAACGTGCCGGTCATCGTCAACTCGGTTCAGGCGCTGCCGGTCGAGGAGGACGACCCGTACGACGGCCCCTTCGCCGCGCCGGGAGAGCTCCATCGCGCCGGCGTTCCAATCGCGTTCGGCACCTTCGATGCCTCGAACGCTCGGGCCCTGCCGTACGAGGCGGCCACCGCGGTCGCTTTCGGTCTCGAAGCCGAGGCGGCGCTTCGGGCTTTGACGCTGAGTGCGGCGCAGATCCTGGGCCTTGACGACCGCCTGGGCTCGATCGAACCGGGCAAGTGGGCGAACCTGATCGTCACCGACGGCGACCCGCTGGAGGTCCGGACCGCGGTCCGCCACGTGATCGTCCGCGGCCGCGACGTCGACCTCTCGAACCGGCACAGCCGGTCGTACGAGCTGTACAGCAGCCGCCCGGTGCCCCCGTAGCCGCGGCGCGGTCGGGCTTCTACGGTTCCTGGCTGGACTCGGCCTGCTGTTCCTGTGCCTGGAGCAACTCGATGACACGTGGCGTCAGGTCGACGCGGGCGCTGGCGTGGAGCACGCCGCCGATGCTGGCGTTCAGGATCAGGTCGTAGCCGTTTTCGTCGATCAGGCGCTGAATGATCGGACGCAGCCGCTCGTTGATCTGCTGCAGCGTCTGTTCCTCCCTGCTCGACGCGCGACGTTGTGCGTCGTCGGCCAGGCGTTGCGACTCGCGTTGCAGATCCTCGATCTGGTGCTGGATGTTGCGCAGTTCATCCGGTCCCTTGCCGGGAGCGCTCTGACGCAGCGTCTCGACCTGTCTGGCGTTCGTTTCGATGGCTGCCCGGGTTTGCGTCTCGACCTGCTGGAGGAATTCCCGAAGCTGCTTGCCCTCGGTGGATTCGGCGACCACGAGCTCGACGTTGACGATCGCGACGCGTACTGCGTCCTGGGCGAAAGCGGACGGAGCGGCCGCGATCAGCAGCAGGACAGGTAGGAAGCGGGCGAGGTGACGACGGGTCATTGGGACTCTCCACCGGGCGTGTAGATCGGCATCGGAAAGGGCGTGACCTTTCGGCTCTCCCGCCGTTCGAGATCGCGGATGCGGGCCGTGCCCTGCTTCGTGACCTGATCGATGCGCAGCACGGAGTGCATCGGCAGGTAGGTGCGGCGGACGCCGCTGAACTCGCGCTGCAGCCGTTCTTCCGAAGGATCGACAACGACCTGGGTCTTCTCGCCGAACACGAGTTCGCCGATCTCGACGAAGCCGAGCAGGCCGCCCTGGGAGACCGAGCGGGCGTACACCTCGTAGACCTCACCCTGGCTCAGGAACGTCACCCGGTAGATCAGGTCGTCGGACACGGGTTCACTTGGACTGCTGGAGTTTGGCGAAGGCTGCGGCCATCACGTTCAGGCCGGCGGGCTTCTTCTGGCGCTTGCGGTAGTTCTTGTAGTCCGCCTTGGTGCCGACGAGCTGCGATCCGACCGGCGCCAGGCCCAGGCGGCGGCGCTTGCGGTCGATGCTCTCGATGATGACCTTGATCTGACGCCCGGGTGGGTAAGCGCGCTGCGCCTGGCCGCCCTCCGGGAGAGTGACCGCCGACATCGGCAGCAGACCGGTCAGGCCGGGTTCGAGCTGGATGAAGATGCCGAAGCGCGACACCTGCTCGACCCTTCCCTCGACCTCGGCGCCCTCCACGTACTGCTTGCCGAGGTTCTTCCAGGGGTCGTCCGCCGGCACTTCGCGCAGCGATAGCGCGATTCGGCGCTTCCTTGGGGTCGCCTCGACCACCCATCCCTCGACCTCTTCGCCGGTCGCGAACTCTGGTGCGGTCATCTGCTTGCCGATCGGGAGTTGGGACGTATGCACGAGGCCGTCGAGGCCGGGCGCCAACTCGACGAACAGGCCGAACTCGCTGTGACGCACCACCTTGCCCTTGAACTTCTCGCCGGCTGTGAAGTTCTTGGCCGTCTCCTTCCAGGGGTCGGCCTCGAGCGCCTTCATCGACAGCGAGATGCGCGCGCTGCGCTTGCCGTTCCTCTTCTCGACCTTCGTCACGACGGCTTCCACGCGCTGGCCGACCTTCAGCAGGTCGCCGGGCTCTCCGGACCGGGTCCGGGAGATCTGGGTCCGGTGGACCAGGCCGCCGAGTCCGCCTCCCAGATCGACGAAGGCGCCGAAGTCGGTCACCGAGGTCACCTTGCCGCTGACCGGCTCGCGAGACTCCTGCTTGGCGCGAATCTCGTCGAGCGCGCGTTTCCGCTCGTTGCGGATGGCCGGTCGGCGGGTCAGCACGATCCGGCGGCCTGCCTCCTTGATCTCGAGCACGTGGAAGACGTACGTGTTGTTCACGTACTGGGCCGGTGGTTTGGGCCGGTTGCCGAGTTCCATCAGCGACCGCGGACAGAACGTCGTGGCGCCTTCCGACACGATGTGGAAGCCGCCCTTGTTCCAGCCGATCACCTTGCCCTCGACCGGGTTCTTCGCCTCGAGCGCGGCGGCGAAGGGGATGGCTGCGGCGGCCAGCTCGACCTGCGGCGCCGGCTCCTCGACCTGCGGTGCCGCCTCCTCGATCTGCGGCTCAGACTCCTCGACCGGCGCCGCCGGCTCAGGGGGCGCCTCGCCGGCCGCCGGTGCCTGAGCGAGCGGTGGATCGTTCGTCTCAGTCATGGTGTTGGAGGAGGAAAGAGGGCCGCGGCTTCGGGGCGCGGGTACGGCGGGCGGGCCGGGCCACGGATTGTAGCAGTCCGCACCGGAACACACTGTGCGGGCAACAAGAAAGGGCTCCGCCGAGGCGGAGCCCTTGTCGTGATCGAGACCTCGTTGCCGCAGGATCAGGCGATCTCGATCTTCCTCGCCTTGGCCTCCTCGGCCTTCGGGATGACGACGTTCAGCACGCCGTTCTCGAACTCGGCGGTGACGGACGCGGCGTCGACATCGGCGGGCAGGTGGAAGCGCCGGGCGAAGCGACCGTGGACGCGCTCGATGCGGTCCGCGCTCTTCGTGTCGCGCTGGATGTGACGCTCACCGGACAGGGTGAGGACGTGATCCTCGACCGTCAGTTCGATGTCCTTCCGGGACAGGCCGGGGAGATCGACGGTCAGGGTGTAGGCGTCCTCGGTCTGTGTGAGGTCCGCGGCGGGCGACCAGGTCGCGGCGGCGGCCTCGGTGCCATCGTGGCCCGTGAAGCGGGTCAGGAAGGGCGAGAAGAAGTCGTCGAGCATCGCCTTGTCGAAGAGAGGCTCGAAGGCCCCGATCAGGGGGCGGCGAAAGGGAGTGCGGTGAATCAGGCTGCGAGTCATGGGTTCTTGTCCTCCGTTGGTTGATCTCTGAAGTTCGTCGGTTGGCTTGCTGGCCCCGACGACCACGGAGTATGAGTAAAGAACGCGCAGATGTCAAGTACCTGATGGTGAAACCATCAAATCTTAGTGTCGATCTACTAGTTTGGCAGGGTGGCGCCGGTGATCGCGCCCAGAGTCGGACCGATCTCGGCGTGGAGCACCAGGTCGGCGATGCCATCCAGGTCGGTGGCTTCGCGGTTCAGGATGATGAGCCGGGCGCCCACCTGCTTGGCCAGGGCGGGGAAGCCTGCGGCCGGGTAGACGACCAGGGAGCTGCCGATCGCCAGGAAGAGGTCGGCTGCCAGGGTCGCCTCGTGGGCGCGGCGCATGGCGACTTCGGGCATCGCCTGGCCGAACGAGATCGTGGCGGTCTTGATGATGCCGCCGCAGGGGGCGCCCGATGTGGCCTGCCGGGTGCAGACCGGCAGTTCCTCGCGCTCGCGGAAGGCGGCGACGATGGGTTCGAGTTCGTAGCGCTGGCGGCAGTCGAGGCAGGCCGCGTAGGTCGCGTTGCCGTGCAGCTCGATCACCTCGTCGTCGGGGATGCCAGATTCCTGGTGCAGGCCGTCGACGTTCTGCGTGATCACGGCGTGGAGCTTGCCCAGGCGGCGGAGTTCGGCGAGGGCCAGGTGACCGCGGTTCGGCTTCGCATTCGACATCGTGCGGTCGCTGCCGATCTTGCGCCGCCACGACTCGCGACGCGCTTCCTCGGAGGCGACGAACTCGCCGAAGTCGATCGGCTTGTACTTCGTCCAGATGCCCCCCGGACTGCGGAAGTCGGGGATGCCCGACTCGGTGCTGATGCCCGCGCCGGTGAACGCGACGATCCGGGTCGCTTCCTCGATCAGGCGTCCGAGTTCTTCAGTCTGACTCATCGCGATCTCCCATGGTTGGCGACGCTACGGGCTGTTCTCTACCGACCGGTCGGTCTGTTACACTGCTGACCGCCCGTTACAGCAACTTGGATCAAACGCGCATAGCTGCAGGATAGGGAGTCAGTATGTCCTTTCACAGCTTTACAGGCACGGACACCTACCTCGCCGCCCCCGAACTCCGGGACTCGGTGAACGTCTCGGCGGCCCTCGAGAAGCCGCTCCTGGTTCGCGGCGAGCCCGGCACCGGCAAGACGGTGCTCGCCGAGGCGATCGCTGAGAACCTGGTCATGGAACTCCTGACCTGGAACATCAAGTCGACGAGCAAGGCCCAGGAGGGTCTCTACGTCTACGACACGGTGCAGCGGCTCAACGACGCCCGTTTCGGTGACAAGGACATCACGGACATCTCCCAGTACATCAAGTACGGCCCGCTCGGGCAGTCCTTCCTCGCCCAGCAGCGGGTCGTGCTGCTGATCGACGAGATCGACAAGGCGGACATGGAGTTTCCCAACGACCTCCTGCACGAGCTGGACCGGATGAGCTTCTTCGTGAACGAGACCGGCAGGCACCACGTCGCGAAGTTCCGGCCGATCGTGGTCATCACCTCGAACAACGAGAAGGAGCTGCCGGACGCGTTCCTGCGCCGGTGCGTGTTCCACTACATCGCGTTCCCAGACAAGGCCGAGATGGAGAACATCATCCGGGTCCACCACCCGGACGTCGAGGCCGAGCTGCTCCAGCAGGTCCTGCTGCGGTTCTACTGGTTGCGTGACCTGCCGGAGATTCGCAAGAAGCCGTCCACCAGCGAGTTGATCGACTGGATCGCGGCGCTGCGCCGGGGCGGCGTGAGCACGGAGTCGATCGAGAGTGAGCTACCCTTCCTGGGTGTGCTGATGAAGCGGGAGAACGACCTGGAGGCCGTGATGGCGGCTCACCGTCGCGGCCGGGTCAACTGATCTCCCCGTAGGCGCCGACCGGGCCGGACTCGATGTTCGTCGATTTCTTCTACCACTTGAGGGGCTACGGCCTGAAGGTGACGATCACGGAGTGGCTGTCGCTGATGCGGGCCCTGGCGATCGGCTACAGCCGCGCGGACCTGCACGTCTTCTACAACCTGGCCCGGTGCCTGATGGTCAAGACGGAGGCGGACTTCGACAACTACGACCGTGCCTTCGCGTCGTTCTTCATGGGGGTCGAGAACCACTTCGACATCAGCGACGAACTGCTGGAGTGGCTGTCCAAGCCGGAGCTGCCGCGGGAGTTGACCGAAGAGGAGCGGGCGAAGCTCGAGGCGCTCGACCTGGACGAACTCCGGGAGCGCTTCAAGGAGCTGCTCGACGAGCAGAAGGAGCGCCACGACGGCGGCAATCGCTGGATCGGGACGGGCGGCATGTCCCCGTTCGGCCACGGCGGAGAGCACCCCACGGGGATACGGATCGGCGGCTCGGGCGGCGGCCGATCCGCGGTGCAGGTGGCGACCGACCGCCGCTTCCGCAATCTGCGCTCGGACCGCATTCTCGACACCCGGCAGATCGGGTTGGCGCTTCGCCGGCTGCGCAAGCTGGACAAGGACGAGGGCCCCGAGGAACTGGACATCGACGAGACGATCGACAGCAGCGCCCGCAACGCGGGAGAGATCGATCTCGTGTTCCGTCCGCCGAAGCGCAACCGGATCAAGCTGTTGCTGCTGATCGACGTCGGCGGGTCGATGGATCCCCACACGCTGCTTTGCGAGCGGCTGTTCTCCGCGGCGCACAAGGCGAACCACTTCAAGAAGTTCGAGTTCAAGTTCTTCCACAACTGCGTGTACGAGAACCTGTACACGGACATCAGCCGCTGGAAGGGCGAGCCGACCTCGGAGATCCTGAAGCGTCTGGACCACACGTGGTCCGTCTGTCTGGTCGGCGATGCCTGGATGAGCCCCTACGAGTTGACCCATACCGGGGGCGCGATCGACTACTACCACAGCAACCAGGTCACGGGTCTCGACTGGCTCCGCAAGTTCCGTGACCGTTGCCCCAACTCGATCTGGCTCAATCCGGAACCGCGGCGGATCTGGAATGCTCCGACGATCCACCTGATCCGGCAGGTGTTCCCGATGTTCGAGTTGACGATCGACGGTCTCACCGAGGGGATCGACGTGCTCCGGGGAATCCGGCCGAACCGCGCTCTGGCGGCCTGAATCGGAACGAGGCGGGCGCCGCAGGTTCGAGGCCCGGGGAATGGCCTGGCGCTTGTCAGGGTTAGACTGTCCAGATGGACGACAAACCGCCAGGAGGGGCGCCGCCGGACGACCTCGACTCGACGGGAAACGAGCCGGATCGCAGCGATCCGGTCTTCGACCTGCCCACGCGGCTGGGCCGGGAGCAGGCTCCCGACGAACCTGAGGGCGCGGACCCGTTCTTCGAAGACTCGCCCGAGGAGCCGCCGGAGCGTTCAGGGACGATCGCCGTCCTCGTCATCGCCGGCGTGATCCTGGTTGGTGGCGGCGCGGTGCTCTGGTGGTGGTTCAGCAGCCGCGCACAGGATCCTGTGGATGCGGAGGCGGCGGCTGAGGTCGTCGAGGAACCCGCAGCCGCCGAACCGGCACCTGCGCCCTCGGCTGCCGAACCGGCCGCCGCGGAAGCGCCGGCGCCTCCGGCTCTGTCCGAGAGCGACTCCCTGGTGCGGGACATCGTCGGTGGTCTGTCGCAGCATGCTGAGTGGCTCGCATGGCTGGTTCCCGAGGAACTGGCACTGAACTTCGTGCGTGCGGTCGGTGCCGTGGCGTACGACGAGCCGCCACAGTCGAGCCTGGAACCGCTCCGCCCGGAAGAGGGCTTCAGCGTCGTGCGGCGCGGCCAGCGCTTCTACCCGGCCGAGACGAGCTATCGCCGCTACGACCTGGCGGTCGAGGTCTTCGACTCGATCGACGTTGCCGGCGCCGCCGGCGCGTATGAGCGTCTGCAACCGCTACTGGATCAGGCGCACAGTGAGCTCGGCCTACCGAACGAGTTCGGTGACACGCTGGAACTGGCGGTGACCAAGCTGCTGGCGACGCCGATTCCGGACGCGCCGCCTGAACTCCGGCTGCGGGTGATCAGCTTCGAGTACGTGGACCCCGGGCTCGAAGGCTTGAACCCGGCCCAGAAGCTCCTGTTGCGGCTTGGGCCGGACAACGGCGACCGCGTGCGGGCGAAGGTCCGGGAACTCTACGGCGCGCTGCCGTAGCTTGCGTTCCCGGAGGTCCTAGCGGCCGAGGGCCCGGCGTTGGGCTTCAGCGTACCGGGGCAGCATCCGGTCGTAGACGGCCACGGCTTCCGGGCGCGGTGATGCGGAGGCGCCAGATTCGCCTGCCGGCGGCAGCGGCGTCGGTCTGCGGCCGGTAGCACGCAGGGCAGCGCCCAGGGCGGCGCCGTCGCTCACCTCGTACCCCTCGACGCGGCAGCCCAGGACATCGGCGGCGATCTGGAGGAGTTCCCGGTTCCGGGAGCCGCCGCCGGTCGCCAGGATCCGGCTGGGCCGCGTCGCCATCCACTCCGAGTTGAGCCGCATCGACAGGAACTGCCCCTCGACGACGGCGCGGCAGTTCCGGGCCGCCTGTTCCTGGGCGTCCGTGAGGCCGCCCAGCCGAACCACGCCCGGCGATGCCACGCGGGGGACGATCTCCGGTTCGAACCAGGGCAGCATCATCATGCCGTCGTTGCCGGGCGGCGTGTCGCGCAGCGCGTCTTCGAAGCCCGCCCAGTCGAGGCCGTAGCGGTCCCGTACTGCCTCGCGCGCGAGAGAACCGTTGCGGAAGCAGATCAGGCTCATTGGATGTCCGCTCGGCGCGATGAACACATGGCCATTGGCGTCGGGGTCGACGGCGACGTCGGATAGCAGACAGAAGTAGGTGTCGCTCGTGCCCAGGCTCAGCACGGCCTCGCCGGGTTTGCGGACCCCGACGCCCACCAGAGAGCAGGGGTTGTCGCCGGAGCCGATGGTGACCTGGACGTTCGGGGGCAGACCGTACCGGGCTGTGAAGTAGGGCGCGATCGCCCCGACGACGGTCCAGGGCGGCTCGGACGGCAGCAGCCGGCGGTCCAGCCCCTCCGCGGTTGCGGCCACGGCCGTCTGGGACCACTCCCGTCGCCGGATGTCGAGCAAGTTCATACCCGAGCCGTCGCCGTGGTCGATTGGCGCCAGTCGGCCGGCGAGCACCGAAGTGACGAACGAACTGACCAGGCAGACGTGGGCCGTATCGGCCCAGCCGTCGGGTGCCGTCCGTGCGAAGCGCCTTATCTGGGGCCCGGTGAAGCGTTCGAACGTATCGCTTCCGGTAAGTTCCGCTGTCACCGTGGCCCCGCCGAGCGCCTGCCGGATCTCCCCGCACTCCCGCGACGTAGAGGAGTCGGTCCAGATCGGCGCCTCTGCTCGGGAGAGGAGAGGCTCGGCCTGCTCGGCGAGGCTCCGGTCCGGTGTCAGGGACCCAAGCACGGCGCCCGTTCCCGATCGAAGATAGACGGAGCCATGCTGCTGGCCCGACACCGACACGCCGCGAACCTTCCCGCACACGTCGCTGCCCAGTCGCTCGAGCGCCAGTTCCAGGGCCTCGATCCACATGCACGGGGGTACGAGCCCGATCGCCGGATCCTCGTTGGGAAGTTGGCCGTGGACGGTGCCGTACGCCGGAAGCTCCGAGTCATAGTGAACGCTAGCCCGGGCGGCGATGCGAACAGCCCGATCCTCGCTTTCTCCATTCGGTCGCGGCAACTCAAGCGCGAGCGCAGTCAGGCTTTGGGTGCCGACGTCTATACCCAGGTAGAACCGGGTACCGCCAGCACGACCATCGCTCTGCGGTCGCCGCTGCGCGGCGCAGTTCATCCCGGAAGCCGGCGAGAACGCCGGCGCACCCAGTGACACCAGCGTTGCGGACCTGATACGTCTAGCCTGACGGGGGAGCGGAGGGGGCTGTCCCCCGGCGGACTCGAAGCGAGCGACGGCCGAGTCCGTGCGGCAACCGGCGACTGACCGGAGCGAGCGGAGTGGAGCGAGCGCCGACCTTCCATTCTCCGACTGAGCGTGAGCGGCCGCTGGGGGACAGCCCCCTCCGCTCCCTCGTCAGGCGGGTGTGCTCGTTCTCCCGCAGCCGTCACTCGATGCGGGTACTGTACAGGTAGTCGTTCAGGATGCTCTCGAGCTCTTCCTGGCGGCCGCTGATCCTGGGCGGTTCGCCGAGGCTGCCGGCCCAGTCTTCGAGTTCCTCGAGAGTGGTCTCGCCGGCCATCAGTTGGCGGCCCATGCCGCGGCGGTAGCCGGCGTAGCGCTGGCGGATGCGCTTGCCGGCCAGGCCCAGGACGCCGTCCTGCCGGATGCGCTCGACGATCAACAGGGCCTTCGCGAAGACGTCCATCGACGCGATGTGGGCGTAGAACAGGTCGACCGTGTCGAAGGAGCCGCGACGCACCTTGGCGTCGAAGTTCAGGCCGCCCCAGCGCAGGCCGCCCTGGCCGCGGATGATCAGCAGGGCCAGGACGCATTCGCGGAGGCTCATCGCGAAGTTGTCCGTGTCCCAGCCGACACCCTCGAGGCCGCGGTTGATGTCGACGCTGCCCAGCATGCCGGCGGCGGCCGCGGTCGCGAGTTCGTGCTCGAAGGAGTGGGTGGCGAGCGTCGCGTGATTCGCCTCGACGTTCAGCATGAAGTCATCCGTCAGGTCGAATTCGCGCAGGAAGTTCAGGCAGTGACCGCAGTCGAAGTCGTACTGGTGGATGGAAGGCTCCTTCGCCTTCGGCTCGAGGAAGAACTTGCCCTTGAACCCCTGCCGCCGGGCGTAGTCGCCGGCGAGCCGGAGGAAGGCGGCCATCTGCTCCCGTTCACGGCCCATGTCCGTGTTGATCAGCGAGGTGTAGCCCTCGCGGCCGCCCCAGAACACGTAGCCGGTGCCACCGAGTTCGATCGTCGCGTCGACCGCGCGCCGAACCTGGGCCGCCGCGTGGGCGAAGACCCGGGGATCGGGGTTGGTCGCTGCGCCGTGGGTGTACCGCGGGTGGCCGAACAGGTTCGCGGTGCCCCAGAGCAGCTTGACGCCGGTTTCGCGTTGCCGGAGCTTCGCCAGTTGGACGATCTCCTCCAGGTACTCGTTGCTCTCGGCGACGGAGTCGCCTTCGGGCGCGATGTCGCGGTCGTGGAAGCAGTAGTAGGGGACGCCGAGTTTGGTGAAGAACTCGAACGCGGCGTCGAGCGTTCGCCGCGCGACGTCCATGGGCGTCGCCGCGTCGTTCCAGGGGCGGTCGTAGACCGGGTCGGGGCCGAACGGGTCCTGGCCGCCCCCCTTGAAGGTGTGCCAGTAGGCGACCGCGAACTTCAGATGCCGCTCCATCGTGGACCGGCCGATCCTGCGCGTCCGGTCGTAGTACTTGAAGGCGAGCGGGTCGCGGCTGTCCGGTCCCTGGAACGGAATGGGCTTGGCGACTTCGGGGAAGAAGGGGGTCATCGAACTGCTGGCGCCTCCCTGCGATGGCCTCAGTTGTCCTCGAATGCGGCGTCGAAGGCGATCTCCGAGGGCGCGAAGTCGAGCGCTTTGACGAACTCGGCGGCCTCGGCGGCGCCGTGCTCGCGGTCCATGCCGGAATCCTCCCACTCGACCGACAGAGGCCCCTGGTAGCCGATGTCGTTCAGCGCACGGATGATCTCCTCGAAGTCGACGGAGCCTCGGCCCGGCGAGCGGAAGTCCCAGAACCGGCGGTGGTCGCCGAAGTTCGTGTGGCCGCCGAAGACGCCGGACGGTTTCGGCTGGTCCGACCACCAGGCGTCCTTGATGTGGACGTGGAAGATCCGGTCGCTGAAGCGGCGGATGAAGTCCACGTAGTCGACGCCCTGGTAGCCGAGGTGGCTGGGGTCGTAGTTGAAGCCGAAGGCGGGGTGACCCCCGACCGCCTCGATGGCGCGCTCGGCGCTCACCGTGTCGAAGGCGATCTCGGTCGGGTGGACCTCGAGGCCGAAGCGGACGCCGAGTTCGCGGTAGGCGTCGAGGATCGGCGTCCAGCGGGCGGCGAAGTCCGCGAAGCCGTCGTCGATCATCGCCGGCGGCACCGGCGGGAAGGAGTAGAGCAGGTGCCAGATCGAGCTGCCCGTGAAGCCGTTGACGACGGTAAGGCCCAGGGCCTTGGCGGCTTCGCCGGTGCGGATCATCTCGTCGGCGGCGCGCTTCCGCACGTCTTCCGGGTCGCCGTCGCCCCAGACGTGGGGCGGCAGGATCGCCTCGTGCCGGGCGTCGATCCGGTCGCAGACCGCCTGGCCGACCAGGTGGTTGCTGATCGCGTGGAGCTCGAGATCGTTCGACGCGAGCAACTCACGTCGGGAGGACGCGTAAGCCCGATCACAGCGGTCGACCTCCACGTGGTCGCCCCAGCAGGCGAGTTCCACGCCGTCGTAGCCGAGGTCTCGGGCCAGCGGGCAGAGGTCGGCGACGGGCAGATCGGCCCACTGGCCGGTGAACAGGGTGACGGGTCGGGCCACGGTACGTCTCCTACGGGTTACTGCCGCGTGAGGCCGGCATGCTGAGCCACTTCTGGTCGCTCTCGCTGCTTGCGACGACGGTCTCGATGAACTGCATTCCGCGCAGGCCGTCGTACACGGTGGGGAAGTCGAGCATCGTCGCGTCGGGTTCGACGCCGCGACGGCGGCAGTCCAGCGTCCGCGCGAAGTTCCGGTACAGGTTGGCGAAGGCCTCAAGGAACCCTTCGGGGTGCCCGGCCGGCAACCTGGTATGCGCCGCCGCGTCGTCGGAGAGCCCCTGGCTCGATGTGCGCAGGACCTCGCGCGGCCGGTCGAGCCACTTGAGGATCAGGGTGTTCGGCTCTTCCTGGTGCCACTCCAGGCCGCCTGACTCGCCGTAGACCCGGATTGCCAGGGCGTTTTCCTCGTCGATCGAGATCTGGGAAGCGTAGAGCACGCCGCGCGCTCCGTTGTCGAAGCGGAGCAGGACGTTGCCGTCGTCCTCGAGCGGTCGCCCTTCGACGAACGTGGTCAGGTCGGCGCAGAGCGACTCGATCCGTAGCCCGGTGATCGCCTCGGCGAGGTTCTCGGCGTGGGTCCCGATGTCGCCGATGCAGCAGGAGATCCCCGCCCGTTCCGGGTCCGTCCGCCAGTCCGCCTGCTTCTGGCCCTCCGACTCGAGCCGGGTAGCGAGCCAGCCCTGCGGGTACTCGACGACGATCTTGCGGATCCTGCCGAGTTGGCCGCCGCGGACGCGGTGGCGGGCCTCCTTGACCATCGGGTAGCCGGTGTAGTTGTGGGTCAGGCCGAAGACGAGGCCGGTTCGCTCAACGAGTTCCACCAGGGCCTCGGCCTCGGCCGCCGACTTCGTCATCGGCTTGTCGCTCATCACGTGAAAGCCCGCCTTAAGCGCCGCCCTGGCGACCGGGAAGTGCATGTGGTTCGGCGTGACGATGGAGACGAAGTCCATCCGTTCTGCCGGGTCGAGGGCGGCCTCGCCCGCCATCATCTCCTCAAAAGTGCCGTAGCAACGCCCAGGCGGCAGGAAGAGGTCGGCGCCGGAGGCTCGGGAGCGTTCGGGATCCGAGCTGAAGGCGCCGCAGACGAGTTCGATCAGGCCGTCGAGGCCGGCCGCCATGCGGTGGACGGCGCCGATGAAGGCGCCCTGGCCGCCGCCGACCATGCCCATGCGGATCTTCCGTTCCATCGCGCGCTCCCTCGTAGTGCGATCCGGGAGCGTACCGCAAAGGAATGAGCGTTTGGCGGCGCTACTCCGCTGACAACTGAGCCCCTTCTTCGATCGCGTAGAGCTCCGAGCGGGTCGCCACGTAGAGCACGCCGTCCTTGGCGAGCGGTGTCGTGTAGACCGCTCCCTCCATGAACACCTCGTTGATCAGGTTCTCTTCGCGACCGGTCGCGAGGATCGCGACCTCGCCGTCCTCGTCGCCGATGTAGATCTTGCCGTCGACGACGAAGGTCGAACCCCAGATCGCGGCGTAGGTGTGGTGCATCCACTGGAGTTCGCCGGTTTCCTCGTCGAAGCAGTAGACGTGGCCCGATAGATCGGCGATGTACACCAGGCCGTCGTGGATGGCCGCGGTCGACATCGTGCGCTGGAAGTCCTCGCCCCCGACGTGCCAAATCTGGCCCGTCTCGGTGATGTCACCGGTTCCGGAGGCGTCGATCTTGTAGAAGTGCCCGGGACCCTCGCCGTGCTCCGGATCCTGGCCGACGCCGATGTAGACGACGTCGTGGTGGAAGACCGGGGTGGAGATGATGTTGTTCCGGGTGCCCTTGCCGCCGAGCACCCACACCGAGTCCTTGGGGTTCGTGTCGAAGGTCCAGATGAGCTCACCCGTGTCCGGCGCGAAGGAGTAGACGACACCCTCGCCGCCCGGGATGACGATCTGCTCGCGGCCGCCGGCGACGCCGGCTGCAGGGTTGGACCAGGTCCCGTGGAGGATGCTCTCGCCCGGGTGGGCGCTCTCCCACACCAGTTCGCCGGTGTGCTTGTTCAGCGCCACGAAGCTCGGACCGAGCGGAGAGGGGATGTTGATGTGCCCCTCGTCGACGCCCTGGCCTGTGGTCGCGACGACGACGTCGCCGACCACCAGGGGCGACCCGGCGGCGAGATTGTGAGGGAAGACGTCGAGTTCGGCGATCGTGTCGTAGATCCAGAGGATGTCGGCGTCCATTTCGTGGCTGTACTGCTCGTCCTGCATGCCATCGTTGCCGTCCGCGAAGCCGTCGACATCGACCGCCACGAACTCCCCCCGGTTGGAGACGTAGTAGGCGACGCCGTCCTCGATGTAGGGGGTCGAGCAGATGCCCTGAAGCGGCCAGTCGTTGACCCGCCCGGCCGGCAGTTTGTCGTGCGTGGCCTGCCAGAGCAGTTCGCCGTCGCTCTCGCGGAAGGCGATGAGGATTCCCTTGTCGCCGACGATGCCGGGGCGGCGTTCGCCCTCGTTGTTCGTGCCGACGAAGACCTTGCCGTCGTAGATGATCGGCCCGGCGTAGGTCTGCGAGCCGAGCTTCTGCTTCCACTTGATGTTCTTGCCGGACAGGATGTCCCAGTCCGTCGGGACGCCGGTCTCGGTCGACACCATGTTGCGCGAAGGGGTGAGGCCGAACATGGCCGGCGGATCGTCCGCCAGCGCCGCAGCGGCTCCGGTCGAGATCAGGAACGCTGCTACAACGGTCCCCTTTTTCATGCTCTGCTCCTCGGGTTCAGTGGATTCGTCTTGCCCTCTCTGGCTGGCCTATCGGTTGCACTTCGCTCAGTTGCTGGTGATTCGAACGTTGTCGTAGGAGACGACGGACGGCGAGTAACCCAGAAGACCGGGCGAGCCGTTCCGGATCGGGTGGGGATCCTCGGCCGTGATCGTCCACTCGGCCGGTTCCTCCTCGTCGCGCGGCCATACCTTGCCTCGGATCGTGGCCGTGTCGCCGGTTGCTTGCACCTCCAGCTTCATCGTGTACCAGCGGTCCATCTCGAACTCGAAGTCGGCCTTCTGCTCGACACGTAGCTGCGCCGACCAGGAGCGGATCTGGAGGCGCTGGTGGATGCCCATCATGTCGAGGATGTAGCCGGAGTTGATCAGGCCCGAGTCGGAGCGGCGCCGGCCCTTCTGCGAGTTGCGGACATCGGCCTGAATCGTGTAGTTGCCCAGGGAGGGCGGTCCGAGCAGGAGCGGCGAGCGCAGCAGGCCGCGCTCGGCGACCGGCTTGATCAGGATCGTCTCGCCGTCTTCCTCGGCGATGTCGTACCGGCCGCCGCCGATCCAGTAGCCCTGCTTGCCGCCGGTGAAGTCCTCCGTCCAGGGCAGGGACGGGAAGACGCGGATGCGCGCTTCGGCTTCGAGCCCACCGCTGGTCGCGACCAGGGCGCCGGCCTGGAAGCCCGCGTCATCGGCGAACCGAAGGGTGCTGCCCGCAAGATCCGCCTCGATCCCCTTGAGCGACCAGTCGGCTTCTACCGCGCCCAGCGGCCGGCCGAGGGCGTCGAATGCCAACACCTCGAAGTCGTGGCTCTCGCCGGGGTTAGCCCTGATCTCGGCCGGCACCACGAGCAGGGTCGCCGGTGGGCCTTCTGCTTCGCCCTCATCGCCGCGGCTCGGCAGCGGGGAAGCCGTGACCTCGAACGGCGCGTCCCTGTCGCCCAGGCAATAGACCCCTTCCTCCGTGGTGAAGTAGATGCGGGCGTAGGCGATGGCAGCCGAGCCGTAGAGCTCGGCGTAGCGGCCGTCCGGCACCTTCAGTTGGTGCCGGGCGAGGATTTCGGCGCTCGTGTCTCCGGGCCGGACGATCGCGAAGTGGCCGTTCGTCTCGCCAGCGTAGATCTTGCCGTCGGCCCACACCGGCGACGCCTTGCCGACCGTGCCGATGCTGAGTTCCCAGAAGACCTCGCCGGTTTCCGTGTCAACCGCGGCGAGGTTGCCGGAGTTGTTCACCACGTAGAGGCGGCCGTCGTGGATCGTCGGCGACGGGAACCCGGCTTTGTTCCGGTTCCACCGCCACAGTTCGCCGGTGCTCGTGATGTCGCCGCTCAGCGTGCCGTCGATCGCGAGGACGCGACCGAGCGTGCCCTCGTCGATGTTCTCCTCGCTGTGCGAGATGAAGACCCTGCCCTGGTCGTCGACCACAGGCGAGGAGTTGATGCCCCGTTTCGAGAGGCTGAACCCCCAGACCTTCTTTCCGGTGCGGGCTTGCAGTGCGTAGATGTGCCCATCCGCGTTACCGGTGATCAGCAGACGCTGGTTGTTGATCACGGTCACGATCGGGATCGATTGCGTGTTTCGGTCGTAGATGGTGCCGCCCGGTGTCGACATCCACTGGACGTCGCCGGTTCGCTTGTCGAAGGCGTAGTAGCGATGCCGGGGGATGCCCTGGTTGCCCCAGCTTCCGTTGTTCATGTTGACGATGATCAGGTCCTCGTCGATCACGGGGGACGCGGTCCTGCCGCCGTAGCCTTCGAAGCGTCCGTGTTCCTCCTTCAGTGACCGGAACCAGACCACATTCCCGTCGCGGTCGTGGCAGATGAAGAGGCCGCTGACGAGCTGGGCGTAGGTGTAGCCGGTCTCGGGGTCGCCGGTGAGTGAGGCCCACCCGACCCGGTTCATCGCGACGGTGGTCAGGTAGAGGTTGTAGCGGTTCTCCCAGAGCGGTTCGCCGGTGCCGGCGTCGAACGCCGCGATGACCGCCTGCTCGTGGATGCCGGATCCGGCGCGGCCGTTGACGAACACACGCCCGCCCATCACGACCGGCGTCGAGCGGGCGATGAAGTCCTGGCGCCAGATCAGGTTCTCGCCCTCCGGGCTCCAGGTGTCGATCAGGCCGGTCTGGGGCGAATAGCCGTTCTGGTAGGGGCCGCGCCAGGAGGTCCACTCTTCAGCCGGCAGCGAACCGGCCAGGAGCGCCAGCATCACCACGGCGCTGGCCATACGCCGCGCCTTCCTGTCGCCTGTCCCTTCGGGCACAGAGAATCGGGCCGCGGCCCTGTTCGGGTCGTTCATTCTGCAGAGTCTCCTTGCCGTCCGCGCTCCTGTCAGGTTCTCGCGGTTCGGCGGATGATGTCGCTACTCGGCTGTCTCAGCCTCCGCGGCTTCCTGGGCCATCTGCTCCTGCCAGTTGGCGGGGTAGATCATCGCCATCAGCGTCGACTGTTCGGACTGATACTGCACCATCACACCCTTCGGCATCCAGATGGCGTCGCCGGGTCCGAGTTCGTGGGCGTCCTCGCCGGAGAGGATCGTCAGGCTTCCCTCGAGGACGTAGAGGTACTCGTCGAACATCATCGGGCGCTGTTCCTGGGTGTCGAAGTTGTCCAGGACCGTGACCGCGCAGTGCAGGATGTCGCTGACCGCGACGACGCCGGGCGCGCTGGCGGGACCGACATCGGACCCGGTGTAGATGCCCGGTCCGTACTCGACAATCTGGCGGTCGGCGGCCGCGACGAAGACGACCGGGTCCGGTTCGCCCTCCATCGACCAGTTCTCGTCCGCGGGCGCCCAGTCGAACGGGTAGACGGCGACGAGGTTCGGGGCCATCTCGCCGGCCTCGAGCCTCTTGGCCACCGTACCCCTGGGGATCCACAGGCCGTCACCCGGACCGACCTCGAAGACCTCGTCCTCCGTTTCGAGCGTCAGGACTCCACCCTCGAGGCCGTAGATGTACTCGTCGTAGGTATAGACCCAGTCCTCGAGGAAGAAGTTCTCGTACTGCGCAATGACAGCAGTCATGGCGGTGGTTCCCGCCACCGTGCCGATCGCGTTGGGGTCGCCGACCTCCGTGGACACCATCAATGTCGGGTTGCCGGGCGTGAGTTCCTGGAACTCCCGGCTGTCACCCCGGATGACGACGATCTCTCCGAGCGGCGCCGGCTCTTCCCGCACGGCGGGCGCCTCCTCCGGTGCTTCCGCCACTTCCTCTTCGGCGGGGGAGCAGGCAAGGAAGCCGACGCCGAGAGCGAGAACGCTCAAGGCCACGATCGGGGTCGTCTGGAGTGAGTTGCTGGACATCGGGTTCTCCCTTCTGCGGAACCTCATCCCCCAACAAATTTAGGAATTTCTAAGAGGTTCCGGTGAACGCTCCGGAACCAGGTCGGAGCCTTCCTGTGTCTTGGGGGAGACGTGTCGATCGACCTTTTCTGGGTAACTCAGGAGGCTTCGTGCTGCCGTTAGGATGGCTTTTCATAGTACTGAGCGCCCTACCCGTGGTCAACAAGACGCAGAAGCGAATCGTGTTCAGACGCAGGGGGTTGAGTGCCCTGGCTCTGGCGCTTCCGGTCGCTATGTTCGCGGCCTGCCAGAGAGATGCGGGCCCGGTTGCGGAGCGCAGCGTACCGTCGGAACCCGCCGAATCCGCGGAGCGCCCTTCCGTTGCCGCGGCCTGGACCGAAGCGGTCAGCGATCTGTCCCCCGAGACGTGGAACGTCGTCCTGGTCACGATCGACACGCTGCGCGCCGACCGGCTGGGCTCCTACGGCTACGCGGAGATCGAGACGCCGCACCTGGACCGGCTCGCGAGTGAAGGCATCCTGTTCGAGAACGCGCTGACCACGGTTCCCTTCACCCTTCCCGCGCACACTTCGATCATGACCGGGGTCTACCCGCCGGTCCACGGCGTGCGCGAGAACGTCGGTTACGCGCTGGACGAGCGGCTGCCGACGCTGGCCGAGGACCTGTCCGCGGCCGGCAGGCGCACGGGAGGGTTCATCAGCGCCTTCGTTCTGGACGGCAGATGGGGGATCGACCGGGGCTTCGACCGCTACTACGACGAGTTCAAGGTCCAGGACATGGGGATGCTGAACATGGGATCCGTTCAGCGCGAGGGGACGGAGACGATCGGCCAGGCGGAGGCCTGGCTCGACGAGACGGCTGGCTCTCCCTTCTTCCTGTGGCTGCATCTGTTCGAGCCCCACGATCCGTACGAGGCGCCCGAGCCGTTCGCGTCGCGTTATCCGGAGCGGCCGTACGACGCGGAGGTCGCGTACACGGACAGCCTGGTCGGGCGAGTGCGCGAGATGCTGGACGGAAGGGACCTGCTCGAGCGGACCCTGCTGGTCGTCACGGCCGACCACGGTGAAGGGCTCGGCGACCACGGCGAGTACTTCCACGGCTACTTCGTCTACGACAGCACCGCGCGCGTGCCCCTCATCGTCCGGCTGCCGGAGGCCCGTCTCGGAGGCCGCCGGGTGGATGCCGCGGTGAGCCACGTCGACCTCCGGCCCACGATTCTCGATGCGCTCGGTGTCGAGGCGCCCGCCGTCCCCTCGCACCAGGGCGGCCGCAGCCTGCTTCCTCTCCTGCTCGGGCTGGACGACGGTGCCCGCTCCGCCTACATCGAGTCGTACTACGCGCTCTATCACTACGACTGGGCGCCGCTACGCGCCATTCACACCGGCTCGCTCAAGTTCATCGACGCGCCGGAACCCGAGCTGTACTCCCTGGCCGACGATCCAGGTGAGACGGAGAACGTCGTGCGCGGCACGCGCGTGGAGGCACGCCAGCTTCGCGATCGCCTGCTCGGGATGATCCGCGGCTTCGAAGGGTCCGCCTCGGGCGAGAGCGCGCGGCCGGACCTGGACCAGGAGACGCTGGCGCAGCTCCAGGCGCTCGGCTACCTCGCCGGCAGCGGCAGCCGCGCCGAGGCGCCCGAGGACCTCTCCGGCCTGGCCGACCCGAAGGGCAAGATCGCGGTCCACCGGGCGATCATGCTCGCCCAGAGCGATATCGGAAAGGGCGAGACGGCGGCTGCCCGCGAGCGGCTGCTGGAGGCCATCGAGCTCGATCCCGGAGTGGTCGACGCCCAGCAGATGCTCGGCAACCTGCACCAGCGCGAAGGCGAGTACGAGGCGGCGATCGAGTACTTCCGGAATGCCCTGGCCCGCAACCCGGACCATCAGGCGTCGCTCATGGGCCTGGCCGATTCCTACCTCTGGCTTGGCCGGCCGGAGGACGCCCTGGTCGGCTTCGAGCGGCTCCGGGGGCTGGCCCCGCACGACAGCAAGGCGGCGATCGCTTCCACCGACATCCTGGTCGATCTCGGCCGCCAGGCGGAGGCGCTGGAAGTCGCCGACTCGGCGGCCCGCTACGAGCACGCTCCGGCGCTGGTCCACAACCAGCACGGCGAACTGCTCGCGCTCGCCGGGCGGGTCGGCGAGGCGGAGAAGGCCTTCGAGCGGGCCATCCAGGCGAACGATCGCCCGGTGCAGCCACACTTCAACCTGGCGGTGCTCTACGAGGAGCGCGGCGAGACGGCGAAGGCGATCGAGCGCTACAAGGAGGCGCTGGCCCGGATGCCGTGGCACTACAGGACGCTGTTCAACCTCGGCCGGCTGCTGGGCCGGGAGGGCGACGTGGTGGAGCAGGAGGAGCTGTGGCTGGCCTCGGTGAACGCGAATCCGGAGTTCATCGAGGGGCACTACCTGCTGGCCAAGCTGTTGATGGACCAGGGCGGCGACCTCGAGCGGGCGGAGGAGCTGGTGCGCGCGGGTCTCGAGCAGGACGAAGCGCACCAGGCGGGCGCTCTGGGTTACTTCGTGCTCGCCGACATTCTCAGTCGACTTGGCCGGACGGCGGAGGCGATGGAAGCGGTGCGGTCGGGCCGGGAGATCCAGGCGCGCTAGCGCGCCTGGTCCGGATGCCGGCCGGAAGGCCGGCGCACCCAGTTTCTGGCGCGCTAGCGTTGGAAGAGGTAGGTGGCCTTGAGGATGAGCTGCCGGCCTTGCGTGTGTCGCTCCCTCAGTGACGGCGCCGTCCAGTTCTCGTTGTAGACGAGGAAGATGTCGGCCCCGGGTCGGTAGATCCAGTGAAAGCGGATGTTGACGCCGAGGTCCTCGGCGGCGTCGTTGTACTGGGCGATCATGTTCAGTCGCAGGTTGGGCGTGAACGACAGGTCAAGGCCCGGGCTCCACAGGTTGATCTCGAAGGCGCCCTGCGGCAGCTCGACGTTGTGGTGCGACCAGGTGGTGGAGGCACGAACGAGGCGTGACAGGCGAAGACTGAGCTGCTGTCGCAGGGAGACCCAGTCGCCCTGGTAGAACTCGCCCCAGAAGTTGAAACTCCGCAGGGACACGGATCGCGACGCGTCGGTGAGCAGCAGCAGTTCCCAGCCGTCGGACTCGAACAGGCCCGGCGGGATCACAACGCCGGGGAAGATCTCGAACGGCGCGAACAGTCGCTCCTTCGTCCGGACCGCGCCGATCTCAAGGAAGTCGTTCGTCTTGAAGACCATGCCGACTGGGTAGAGGACGGTCTCCTCGCTCTCGAGGCGTCCGTCGCTCGAGCGCTCGAAACGGCGGTGCGTCCCTTCGGCGTACCAGGAGCGGATGCCGGCCCGTTCGATCCGGGGCTGCCAGATGAAGCGGGGGTTGAAGAGGCGGAAGTTCTCGCGCAGCAGGAACCCCACGCCCGGATCGAAGTTCTGCTGCGACTCGATGAAGTCCAGCGAGGTCGTGAGCGTGGAACCCTGGTAGCCGACGCCGGCGCCGAAGGAGGCGTCGTCACCGTCGATGCCCGGGCGCTCGCTGCGGCTCCAGTAGCCGTTGAGCTGGAGGAGCTGGGTCGGCTTCAGCTCGATGTCGAAGCCGTAGAGGCTCTCCGCTCCTGCGGCGGCGGGATCGCGCTGGGTGAAGATCGCGCCGACGCTGGAGCGCTGGCCGATGTTGCGCTTCACCCGGGCGACGGAGAAGGCGGTTTGCGGCACGCTCCGGCTCCCGACATCGGCTTCTCCCGTGCCGACCCCGAGGACGCCGAGATTCCATTCGCCGAGCCGGCCGGTCAGGCGAGCCCCCAGGTCCATCGGCACCGTCTCGCCGCCGTCGAGCCCAATGCGGCGCGAGAAGAATGCCTTCATCAGGGCGGGCAGCCACGGCACTCGCTGGGGAGGGCCGAACTCGAAGATGCCGGCGTTCTCGAGAAAGAAGTCCCGCTTCTCGGGAAAGAAGAGGGAGAACCGGGTCAGGTTCACCTGCAGATCGTCGACCTCGACCTCGGCGAAGTCCGTGTTGTAGGTCAGATCGAGCGCCACGGACTTGCTTACTCCCCACTTGATGTCAAGTCCGCCGTCGAGGTCGGTCCCCGAGGTACGGACCGGCGGCTCTTCGGAAGCGGAACCGATCAGGTAGGGCTTGACGTCGAGACTGCGCGAGCGCCGGAGCCCCGCGAGGCCGGTCAGGCTGCCGGCCAGGGAAACGCGATAGGCCGCGTAGTGGGATACGCCGGACGTGGTGATCGGCAGCGTGGAACGGGGCAGATACGCCCAGTTCACCTCCTCGCTCTTGCGGCGGATGAGCCGCTGGACGTGCAGCCCCCAACGGTCGAGCGCCGGATCGAAGCGCAGGGTTGCGAAGGGAATCGCGATCTCCGCCGTCCAGCCTTCCGTCGTCCGTCGAGCCCTGACGGTCCACACACCGTCCCACTCCACATTCACGTCGCGTCCCTCGTCGGTGATCAGCGCATCATGACGGGCGCCGTTCGGGTTCGTGGCGAAGGCGAAGGCGTTGCGGCCGTCGAGAAACGTGTCGAAGACCAGAACGAAGGAGTCGTCGGAGGCGAGCTCGGCGTCGCGCTCCATCTCCTTGGCGATGATCCTCGCGGGCTCCCGATCGAACGCGCGCAGCGCGACGTAGAGCGTCGACGGGGTGTAGGCGATGGAGAACTCCGTTCGCTCGGAAGCCGGCGCCCCCTCGCGGGGCTCGCGCTGGCGGAAGCCGTTGCCGACCTCGGCGCGATCCCAGGCGGGCTCGTCGAGCCGGCCGTCGACGACGATCGGCTCGTCGATGGCGAGCGCCGCGATCGAGGGACGTTCGGCGAGTTCGGCATCGACCTGACCGGCCGCCGGCGCGCTGAACGTCAGCGCGACGACGACAGGAGCCAGGACCGGCCTGGCACGGGGATTGGCCGGAAGACGGGCCGAAAGCAGCAAGAACTCCTGAAACGCGGGAGAGTCGGATCTAGGCCGAGACTAATCGAGCCCGGAAGGCTGCGCTGGCGCTCAGGAATCCTAAGGTCCTCTCAGGTTTTCCTCTAGATCCAACCTTGTTCGATAGGTCAAAGTAAGCTCGCTCCAGGCGACGACAGACCGGAGGTGACCATGTCGAAAACGCGTTCGTTGGTGTCCGTCTCACTGCTCCTCGTGCTTGTTGCTGCGCCGGCAGTGGCCCAGAACGTCGGTACGGTCCGCGGCGAGGTGCGCGACGCGAACGGCGGTCCGCTGCCGGGCGTGATGATCGAGGTCGACGGGCCGCTGGTGCGCGGCGATCGCTCGACGACGACCGGCGTGAACGGCGAGTTCCTGGTCACGGCCCTGCTTCCGGGCACGGTCTCGGTCACCGGAACGCTCGACGGCTTCGAGGACGAGACGGTCGAGGACGTCCGCGTCTCGATCTCGCAGACCAGCACCGTGCACATGGTCCTGCAGCTCGCCGCGACGTCGGAGGAGATCACGGTGACCTCGGAGCGGCCGATCCTCGACGTGACGAGCAACGTGATCAGCACCCACCTGACCGAGGAGTTCATCGACGACCTGCCGACCAAGCGGAGCTTCCAGGACTACGCCGCCATGGCCAAGGGGGTGACGCTCCAGGGGCGGGACCAGACCTACGGCGACTGGAGGTACTCGGTCTACGGCAGTGGCGGCGTATCGAACTCGTGGAACCTCGACGGCCTCAACTCCTCGTTGCACGACTACGGCGGCGTGTGGTTCTGGATCAACCCGGACACGATTTCGGAGGTCCAGGTGCTCGGTGTGGGTGCCCCGGCGGAGTACGGCGGCATGTCCGGCGGCGCGATCAACATCGTCACGAAGTCCGGGACGAACGAGTTCGACGGCCGCCTGAACTACTACGGCCAGTTCGACTCGCTGACCGCCGAGGGCCCGAAAGTTGCCGGATTGACCGGCGAGGAGACCGGCTTCTATCGGGACAAGTTCAATAACTTCACCCTGGCGCTCGGCGGCGCGCTGGTCCAGGACGAACTGTGGTACTTCCTGTCGCTCGAGTACAAGGAGGACGCCCTCGGGGAGCCGGGCTCGATTCGGGAGTTCGTCCGGCCGGACCTCTGGGAGCGCTCCGCGCTGAAGCTCGACTGGACCTTCAACCCGTCGAACACCTTGACGCTCAGCGCCCAGTACGAGGACTACGACTGGCAGGCGGCGTCGGATCCGTTCCTCTCCCAGGACGCGCAGGCGCACGAGTTCGGCATCCGGCCATCCTTCCGCCTCGGGTGGCAGTCCGTGTTCTCGAACCGGACGTTCTTCGAGGTGAACGTCGCCGACTTCGACAACTACGACCGGGTGGCCTCGGTCACCGGCAGTGTGGAGCCGCCCTTCGTGGACTACACGCAGCCGGTGCCCACGACCGTCGGCGGACCGAGGTATCCGTACGACTACGGTCCCGGGATGGTCCGCACCAGCGCCAAGCTGACCCACTTCGCGGATGACCTCGCCGGCAGTCACGAGTTCAAGTTCGGCGTCCAGTTCACGGACGCGACCACGAAGACGCCGCAGCTCTACCCGGGCCCGGGCGGTCTCTACTACGCGAAGTTCGCCGAGAGCTTCTACTGGCGCTACACCCGGCAGCAGCACTACTACGGCAGCGACTCGACCTCTCTCGGGCTCTTCGTGGACGACTCGTGGAACCTTGGCGGCAAGACGACCCTGAACCTCGGTGTGCGCTACGACCACGACAACGGAGGCATCCCGCCCTACGAGGTGCTGCTGTCCCACGGGGGCGGCAAGGGGAATGCCGTCTTCAGCGGTGACTTCTACCCCGCCTACGACGATCTCGTCGACTGGAAGAACATCTCGCCGCGCCTCGGGATCGCCCACCAGGTCGGCGAAGGCGAGCGGCAGGGTGTGCTGCGCGTCTCCTACGGCAAGTACTTCGAGGCGAACAATACGGCCATGTGGAACGGTCCTCACCCCGACCGGCCGCCCTCGATGTACGCCTTCAGCTACTACCGGAACGGCCCCTGGTACGTCTACCGGACGGTCGCCGACGAGAATCTCATCCAGCCGGACCCGAACATGCAGGCGCCCGAGTACGACCAGTACGCCCTCGGCTACGAGCAGCAGCTCAGCGAGACGCTGACCCTCGGCGCCGAGCTCGTCGTCAAGCGCGGCACGAACCTGATCGGCTGGCACATCCTCGACGACGGTGTCTACGAGGAAGTGCCGTTCGAGAATCCGGAGACCGGTGAAACGATGACGCTCTTCGGCATCGTCGAGGAGCCGACCCGGCGCAAGGGGAACAGCCCGGGGCCGGGCGCGAACGCGCCCCCCGGTGCGAGGTACCACCAGGACTACGAGGCCATCTTCGTGAGCCTGACCAAGCGGAAGGTCGGCCGGTGGGGGATGAACGCATCGCTCGGCTGGTCGAACTCGGAGGGATTCACGGCACGGAACCTCGACCAGCGCCAGGCGGAACCGTTCTTCTCGTCCCAGTCGGGCGTTGATCCGAACCACCACATCAACGCTGAAGGGCTGTTGCAGGGAGACCGAACCTGGGTGTTCGCGGGCCAGGTCCAGGTCGACCTGCCCTGGAAGCTGCGCGGAGCAGCGGTGCTGAAGGTTCAGGATGGCCGGCCCTACGGACTCTTCCAGAGGGTCCAACTGCCTCAGGGCCAGATCGATGTCGCCCTGACCCCGCGTGAGGACCAGCGGAGAATGCCGGGCAGCGCGACGCTCGACCTGGGCATCGGGCGCAACTTCTCGCTCGGCGGCGACCTCTCGTTCGGCGTCGACCTGCAGGTCCTGAATGCGTTGAACGAGGACGCCTTCGACTGGTGGCAGGCCACTGCGTTCAGGGACGGTAATCTGGTGCCCTCGCTCTATCAGTATCCGCGCCGGTTGATGCTGCGACTCAGCTTCGATTTCTAGGGGCGCCGTGGCCGTTCGTCCCCGGCTGACTACTGACCTCGACCAGAGGAGATCCTCGTGATGCGGAAAAGCGAAAGTCGTTCGGTCAACGGAGCGCTGAAGCTCCTTCTATGCGTGGCGCTGCTGGGGGCTGCGTGGTCGGCGCCGACCCTTGCCGCCGAAGGCGACTGGTCCCAGTGGCGGGGTCCGGCCAGGGACGGGTACGCGCCCGTGGCCGGCAACGAGAGCCTGGCAGCGGCGCTTCACGGTCCGCTGCCGGCGTCGCTGCACCAGGTCTGGAAGATGGAGGTCGGCCTCGGGCAGTCGGCGCCGATCATCCACCAGGGCAAGCTCTACATCCACGTCCGGCAGGGCGAGGAGGAGGT
>JAPOVF010000009.1 GCA_026708285.1 Acidobacteriota bacterium | reverse complement strand
GATCGGAGGGACGAACACGCGGGTATGACTCCGAGTACGCCGACGGCACTCTCATGGGGAACTTCATATCTCTCTCAGAGGCCGTTGGATCGTCTACCCCGGCTTGCGGATCACCCGCTTGGGCCGCTCCTACCTGAGCCGCCACCTTGATGACCGGGATGGCTGACGAACCACGACCGCACGTGACCGCTCGTTCTCAGTTGCAGGGGAAGGCCGCCGTGTCACTTCTGGTCGCCGCCGTGCGGCCCAGCTTGTTCTTGTAGGTCCATCGGCGGCCGTTCGGGCCGCTTACCCACAGGTTGAAGTGGACGTCCGTAACCGGAGCCACGTAGACCCACCGGTGGCCGTTGTGCGAACAGCCGTTCAGCACCTTGATGAGCACCTCGGCGTTGTCAGGGTCGAAGAACCACAACAAGCCGGCTTGGCCAGAAGCCCAGATACCGGAACGAGCCTGACCTTCCCGACCTTCGCGAGTCCGCCAACACATGCTGACCCTGTAGCCCCCGTCAAAGTGGAGGGCCGCTCTTGTCGGCTCGCAATCTGCGACTGTAGGAGGCGGCGGCGGATCAGGAGTCCCGTCCGCGTGGTCCACTGTGAGCCGTATGCCAATAGCCCGAGCCACAGGATGATCTGACCAGTCCGACCACTCGCCGTCCTCTTCGGACAGACTCCGGTAGGTGACTCTCGTACCGCCCGGACCGTCGTGATCCTCGGTCATCAAGAGTGTGTTGACTTCGGGCGTCGCTCTGTTCCAACGAAATGCGACGTGTATGTTCCCCGCAGGAAGCTCGCTTCCAATGAAGCTGCCTAGCATCTTGGCGCACCGCCAGTGTCCCGCTCTCGGAAGCGCTTCCGGCCAGTCGAAGTTCCACCTTCCCGTTAGCGTCCCCTCGACGTAGATACGCAGTTGGAACTTTGCTCCCGACGATGTGCTGGCCTCATGTCGCTGCCAGCAAACCGTCATTCCCGCAATGGCGCCGGCCTGGTTCAAGCGGAAGAGCTGCGCGTACTCCTGACTGACGGTGTCAATGCGGGTACCCCTCTCAAAGCCGCCGTCGTCGTAGCGATACTCGACAGTCGCGGCTTGACCAACACGCGTAGGCGGACCGGAGCCGGGAGGCTCGACCGCAGTGAGTACACGGGTCCCGCGAAGCGCGATCACTGGGTGGATGCCCTCGGGGCTGCGGACGCCAGCGGTCTCGGCGAAGCCCGCCGTCGGAGGTGTTCTGGGGAGGTTGGACGCGAATGAGTCGTCCGGTAGCCGCGCGCCCGCCCAATTCGCACCCAAGACGAAGGCGAGGAGCGAAGTCGCTGTCCTCATTTCTTGTCTGGCTAACATTCGCCCACACCACACCAAGGCGGCCGCGTGCGCGGCCCGTTCAACAAGGGATACGTAAGCAAAAGGCTACGAGAAATCTGGGAAGAACTCGCCTATGAAATGATAGGCTTGTCAGGAGATCCTGGCGGTACGACCTTCCGCAGGCGGCTGCCGGAAGTCCCTCGTTCCACGTTCGGAAGGGGTCGCTTCCTACCAGTGAAGGGAGCCGCGCAGGCCGAGCACGAAGCCTCGGGGTACCGATCCGACCCCGTCCCGCTGGATGCCTTCCAGGCTGATGTCGAGAGCGTCCCGAAGCCTCAGACGGGCACCGAGGCGGAACGCGTGTCCCGACTGCTCGGACAGACCGGCACCCA
This sequence comes from Acidobacteriota bacterium, assembly GCA_026708285.1. Lineage (GTDB taxonomy): Bacteria > Acidobacteriota > Thermoanaerobaculia > Multivoradales > Multivoraceae > Multivorans. The sequence continues at coordinate 33,426 of JAPOVF010000009.1, read as the reverse complement.
CGTACGGCACCAGATCGACTCGATCGTTCGACCCGAATAGACGATAGCCGAGATCAGCCTCGGTCACGGTCTGCATCGCGTTCTGGCGGTAGCCGAACGCCATCTGCCCCTGTTGCTGTTCCCACAGACGGCCGACCCCGCTCGTCGCGTTGCCGAACGAGGAACCGAGGTTGAAGGAGATGCCAGCGGCCGGGTTGATCTGAAGCGCCCCGGCAACACCCCATTCCGTCAAGTCGCCGGATTGGTGGGTCAGTAGCGAACGGCCCTTCAACTCCATCCGCACACCCGCCGGATTCGCGTACTGGATACCGGCACCGAACTCCATGCCAGCGCCCGTCTCCGCGTCTCCACCGTCGTAGCGGAATCCCACTTCGGCCGATGGCGTCAGCACCGCTCCGGAGTCGAATCTCCTGGTTCGGCTGCCTTCCATCATCAGTCGTGCCCGAGTCAAGTCTCTGGACAGTTCCGGCAGCGCAAAGCTCTCGTCGCCAGTGGCATTCAGCATTAAGTAGTCCGCCTTCAACGCCAGGTCGAAGCAGCGGCACTGCGAGGCCGGCTTCCTCAGGTTCTGGCGGAAGCCGAGTGCGCCCATGTTCATGGCGATGTCGATGTCAACCGAACCGAGGTCACCCTCGGTCATGGTCATGGAACCGCGACCGTGTCCGAGGACACCCCACATCGACAGACTCTCGCTCAACGCCACGCGCAGGTAGGGCAGGCCCGTGGTCAATGTGCTCTCCATGACCTGGTGAACGCGACGGTCGCGACCGTGCTCAATTGCATCACCTTCGCCGTAGGTGTGGGAGGCGGCGACGCCGAAGAGGACGCGGCCGCGCTCGAAGTCGATGCCGACGGTGCCCGTAGCGATGTCGCCCTCGACTGAAACAAGGCGTTCGCCCCCGCCGAAGCGGGTTGTGGCGCCACGGCCCCAGATCGACCACCTGGAACCGACGCCAGCCTCGTCGCCTTCACTGGAGAAGTGGAAGGAACTGTTCTGAAGGAGGTACTCCAGGGCGTAGCCGCCGGTTCGATGAGGTCGCTGGTGCGGCGAACCGGCCCGGAGGTCGGGTGCCGGATCCTGTTGGGCAAAGTCGATCCGATGGCCGGCGACGGTGACGTGGGAGCCGTGTCCGGACCGTTGACCCACTCGATCCTCCACCGCCTCGAGTGCATGGCTCGCGGCGGTGCGAGAAAAGCGGGACAGCCAGTGTTCGCTGAGTTCGGGCCCATCGTCGTCCCGGATGACGCCGGCGGCACCTGCCATGTAGATCGTCGCGTTCACGGGTTCCGAGAGGGTGATGCGGAAGGTCTCGATGCCCTCGTGCAGCAAGTCGTCGAGCACTTCCACCGGGATCTCCGCCGATGTCTCGCCCGATGGGAAGATCACGGTTCCGTGGCTCTCCACATAGTCGAGATCAGCCGTGGCCGTTCCCTCCCGCGTGGCCCAGCTTGCGGTCACGGTTCTCTCGGCCGCGCGGTTCAGTGTGGCCGTGAAGACGAGCCGGCCGGACGACTCGAGTGCGGCACTGTCGGCGACGGAGATCGCAGGCGGTGGTCCTGCGGCCTTGTCCGTGTCGAGAATCGTCCCCGTCGCCGAGATCGTGTGCCCGTTGATCCTCGCGTTGATCGGCTTGCTCAGGGTCAACTTCATGACTTCGGTCTCTTCCGGGACATCATCGTCCACAACTTCAACGAAGATGGTCCCTCGGACGGCGGCCGGACCGAGAATCAATGTGCCGGTCGTCTCGAGATAGTCGGCATCGGGCTTTGCCGTCCCTCCCGATGTCGCCCACTCGACGGATATCGGATTCGCGCTTCGACCTTCAAGCTTGATCTCGAACGCCAGCTCTCCCTCCCGCTCGAAGGCCGAGGCATCGGAGACGAGGATGCGGGGGTAGGCGTCGTTGTCGGCGATGGTTCCGGTCGCCGTTCCCATGTCGTCCGCGATGGTCGCGTTGGTTGGCCCGCTCAGACTGACGGACAGGGTTTCGTCATCCTCCTGGACCCTGTCGTCTCGCACGGGAACGTGAATCGTCCGTGCCTTCTGACCGGGCATGAAGGTGAGGGTCCCGCTCGATTCCGTGTAGTCCCGTCCGGCTCCCGGCGTGGCTGTGCCTGCCGCCGTCGCCCAGTCGACGGTAATCTGTCGGACGGTCTCAGCGGTAAGTGTTACGGGGAATGACAGCCCGCCTTCGTCCTCCGAGGCCTCGGCGTCGGCGATCATGATCCTGGGAGGGTCGTCGTTGTCGACGATCATGCCGGTGGCCGAGGCGCCTCCCTCAACCAAGGTGGCATTCGTGGGCGAACTCAGAGTCACGGTGAGCGTCTCCTCGTCCTCTTCCACGTCGTCGTCGAGGACGGCGACCTGGATGATGCCGCTCGTTTCGCCGGGCGGGATGGTGAGTGTTCCGCTGGCCTCGGTGTAGTCCTCTTCGGGCGTTGCCGTGCCTGCCGAAGTGGCCCAGTCCACGGTAACGGGTACGCTGCTCCCGGAGTCGAGACTCATGGCGAACGTCAGCGAGCCGGCGTCTTCCATTGCTCGGGCATCGTCGATGCGCACTTCTGGCTCGTCGTCGTCACGATCGCCGTCTTCGTCTTTGTCGTCGTCTTCGTCGCCGTCATCACGATCGCCGTCGTCGTCCTCGTCCTCGCCGTCTTCGTCTTCGCCGTCTTCGTCTTCGTCCTCGCCGTCGTCGTCCTCGTCGTCGCCGTCAGGAGGCGTTCCGTCACCGCCCGGAGGGGGTGGCGACTCATCGTTGTCGGTGATCGTCGCCTGGCCAGTGTCGTCGCTGAGCGCGGCGTTCGATGGACCGCTCAAGGTGACCGTGAAGACCTCGTCCGACTCGCCCGCGGTGTCGTCCACCGTCTGGACTGAGATCGTCTTGCTCGTTTCCCCTGCAGCGAAGGTCAGCGTGCCCGAGGTGGCCGTGTAGTCGGCACCCGCAGCTGCTGTCCCGTCTACGGTGGTGTAGTCCACCGTCACGGTCGACTCACCCGATGGCGCCAAGGTCACCGCGAAGTCGGCCATGCTCCCTTCCGTCACCGACACATCGCCGACCGACAGTTCGGGTTCAGCCTCGGTCGTTGCCGGGACCGCTGGCGAGGCCCTGCCCACACCACCACCACGCAAGTTGCTCGACCAGGGAAACCCGCCAGGTGTTGCCAAGGCCAGTACTCCAGCCCCAGTGGAGTCGTGCCCGCCCCACAAATGGAAGCCCGGACGGTTCATCCGCGCGAGTGACACGGAGTAGGCCGTCGCCGGCGTCAAACCCGTGAAGGTCAAGTCCGTGGACGGACTCACGTTTCGCACCACGTAGTACCTGGTGTTGGACCGGCCCTGCTCCTGGATGAGCAGACGGATCCAGTTCTGGTGGCTCTCGTCAATTCTCACCGTGATCGTGGTCGATGTCGTCCCTTGGATTAGCGCCGAGCGCATCGGGCCTGGACGCCTCGGTGACGGGAGGTACAGGTCGAACGCCTGATCGCCGCTTGTCCCACCCAGGGTTGCCGATACGGTGCAAGTGGTAGCCGGGGCCGGCCCGTGGACATGTCCTCGGGAGTTGGACACCACCACCAGTTTCCCGGCGTCGCCCGTGCCTGTGGCACCCACGGCTACCGAGTCGAAGTAGTCCCCGAAGTCCGTGTCGCAGGACTGCAGAGCGAACTCCACGCCTGTGCCGTCGCCGGCCAGGTAGTCCGTCAGCGAGAACTTCCTCGTACCGTTGTAGAGCGGAATCAACCTCGGTCGGCTGGCAACGTCCCAGATGACGACGGGGTCGTCGCTCGGGTCGTTCGTGACGGTGACCGTGACGGCCAGTGCCTGCGTCAACTCACGGTCGCCGCTGCCGCTCGCAGCAGTGACGGTCAGGTTGTAGACGTTGTCGGCGCCGACGTCCTGTGGATCCTCGTAGTCGGGCCTGCTCTCGTCCTTGAACAGCAGTAGCCGACCGAGGTTCAGCGTGAGGATCAGGAATCGGTCCGCATCGTCGCCGCTGAGGGCGTAGCCGGTAACCTCGTCTTCCGCGTCTGGATCGTTCGCCCGCACGTCTCCCACTACCAACGACCCGTCGGTCGTCTCCTGGAAGACGAAGTTGCCGTCGCCGGCGAAGACGGGTGGATTGTTCGTGCCGTCTTGGCCACCGGCGGGAATGGCCAAGCAAAGGAGAAGGAACAAAGCGCCTGCGAGCGAGGAACACCTCGCCCCCCGGCACTTGAGTATGTGAATACGCAACATCCTTCATATGTTTCCCCAGAGAGCGAAGACGCGCGCCTGTCTAGCGATAGGAATCGAGCATTCCCCGACGCCTATCGTTTGATAGGCGCGGTTTCTTCATTCTCACTTCAAACTTCGCCCTGAGAACGTGGCGCCGGGAGGCAGGCATGAAACCACCCAACATCGTCTTCATGCTGACCGACAACATCGGTTACGGCGACCTGGGCTGCTATGGCGGCGGCATCACGCGGGGCGCCCCGACTGCCCGCCTCGACGCCCTGGCCGCCGAAGGCATGAGACTGACGAACTTCAACGTGGAAGCCGAGTGCACGCCGACGCGATCCGCCCTGCTCACCGGTCGGATGCCCATCCGCACCGGCTGCCACCGCGTGATTCCGCCCGGCATCAAGCAGGGGCTGGCGCCCTGGGAGTACACGCTGCCCGAGCTGCTTCGGGATGCCGGCTATCGCTGCGCCATCTTTGGCAAGTGGCATCTGGGGAACGTCCAGACGCGCATGCCCACCCGCTTCGGCTTCGAGGAGTGGTGGGGCGTACGCGACAGCACCGCGCCCGCCATCTACGGCGACCTGATCGGCTTCGATCCCGACGAGATGGACAATCCCATGCTGTGGGAGGGCCGTCTCGGCGAACCGTGCGTGCCGGTGCAGCCCTACAACCTGGAAAGCCGCCCGTTCGTCGACTCGATCATCACCGAGAAGTCCGTGGCCTATATCCACGAACACGCGCGCGGCGACAAGCCCTTCTTCCTCTACATTCCCTACTCCCTCGTGCACCATCCGGCCATGCCACACCCCGAGTTCAAGGGCCGGACCCGCGGCGGCGACTTCGCCGACTGCATGGTGGAGTGCGACCATCGCTCGGGCCAGGTCCTCGACGCCATCGAGGAGGCCGGCATCGCGCGCGACACGCTCGTCGTGTGGGCCAGCGACAACGGGCCGGTGCTGATTCCCAGTCTCGGCCCCCAGGCGGACTCCGGCCCCTGGCGCGGCTGCCTGGGCACCGCCTACGAAGGCCAGTTACGCACGCCCTGCATCCTGCGCTGGCCGGGCCGGGTGCCGGCGGGCTCCGTCAGCGATCAGATCGTGAGCGTCATGGACTTCTACCGCACCCTCGCCCACCTGGCGGACGCCGGGAACCTGGTGCCGGACGACCGGGTCCTGGACAGCGTGGACCAGTCCGAGGTCTTCCTCGGGAACACCGACAAGGGACCGCGCGAGCACCTTCTGTGCTTCATCAAGGACGAACTCGCGGCCATCAAGTGGCGGCAGTTCAAGATGCACTTCGTGGAGTTCCAGCCCGAAGCGGGACGGCGCACGCGCATCTCGCTGAACAACCCCCAGTTGTTCAACGTCGAGCAGGACCCGAAGGAGGAGTGGGACATCATGGAACCCAACACCTGGATCGCGGAGCCGATCAACGTGATCATGCGCGACTACCACGTCTCCGTCGCCAAGTGCCCCCACGTCCCGCCGCGAGGAGCCGGCCCCGGCGTCAAGGGAGACATCCACGCGGAGGAAGCGAAGGCGACACCCGCAAGCGCAACCGGAAAAGGAAGGAGCCTGACCGGATGAGCGACCCCGTCGACGGTCCGCGGGGCCGGGAACTCTGGGAGCGAACGGACGCGATCATCCCCCGCGGCGGCATCTACCTGACCCGGTCCGCGCGCTTCGCCGGCCGGGACGTGCTGCCGGGTTTCATCCGCTCGGCGAAGGGCTGCCGGATCGAGGACGCGGACGGCCGCTCCTACCTGGACTTCAACTGCGGGAACGGGCCGAACATTCTGGGCTACTGCCACCCCGAGGTCGACGCCGCGGCCGCCGAGCAGGCCGGCGAGATGGACCTGAGCGCCTTCTTCCCGGAGATGATGCCGCTCTACGCCGAGCAACTGCTCGAGGCGGTGGCGGGTTTCGACTGGACGATCTTCACCAAGAACGGATCGGACAGTACGAACCTCGCGCTGCGCACCATGCGGTCCTCGACCCACCGGCCCTACGTCATCCTGTTCCGGGACTCCTACCACGGCTTCGGGGCCGAGATCGCCCTGCACCCCGAAACGCCGGTCACAGGCGAGCAGCGGCACGTCGTGCGCGTCCCCTGGAACGACGCCGGAGCTCTGGAGCGCGCGGTGGAAGAACTCGGAGACCGCCTGGCCGGCATCATGGTCAGCCCCCTGGACCAGAACCCGAGCCAGGAGACGCGGGAAGCGAGCGCGGAGATCGTGGCGGCGATTCACGCCGCTCGCGAACGGACCGGCTGCCGCGTGGCCCTCGACGACGTCCGCGCCGGCTTCCGGATGCACCCGAAGGGCTCCCACGTCGCCATGGGTCTCGAGCCCGACCTCATCTGCCTTGGCAAGCCCCTGGCGAACGGCTACTCCGTCTCGGCGGTGCTCGGCCGCAACGAATTGCGGGAGGGCGCTGAACGGATCGCCTTCACGGCGACCTACATGTTCTCCGCAGTCGCCTTCCGCGCCGGCATCAAGACGCTCGAGATCTACGAGCGCGATAACGTCTTCGAGCACATGGTGCGAATGGGGAAACGACTCGGAGAGGGAATCGTCGCCGCGGGACGGGCCCACGGCCACGAGGACGTCGTCATGTCCGGGCCGCCGACCATGCCCACGTTCCTCTTCCGCGACGACGTGAAGGCCAAGCGCGCCCGCGTTTTCGGCGGCCACGCGGCCCGGCTCGGCGCGATCTTCCACCCCCGGCTCAACTGGTTCCTGTCGCTGGCGCACCAGCCGGACGACATCGAGGAGGCCATCGACATCGCCGGCCGCGCCTTCGCCCTGACCCCGCTGACGCCGCCTTAGCGGCGCCGCCGGGGGAATCAGCGCGGTCCGACGAACCCCTCCTTCTCCAGGTGAAGGATGACCTGCTGGGCCGCCTCCTCGGCAGTGATGTCCGTCGTGTCGAGGACCATGTCCGGATGCTCCGGCACCTCGTACGGGTCCGAGATGCCCGTGAAGGCGTCGATCAGTCCCGCCCGGGCCTTCGCATAGAGGCCCTTCACGTCGCGCTCCTCGCAGACCTCGAGCGGCGTCGCCACGTGAACCAGGACGAATCCGCCCCCGGCTTCGATCATCGCCCGCACATCCTGACGCACGTTCTCGTACGGCGCGATCGGGGCGCAAATGGCGATGCCGCCGTTCTTCGTGATCTCCGAAGCGACGAAGCCGATGCGGCGGATGTTGATGTCCCGGTGCTCCCGTGAGAACCCGAGCTCGGACGAGAGGTTCGTCCGCACGATGTCGCCGTCGAGCAGCGTCACCGGCCGGCCGCCGGCCTCCAGGAACTTGACCAGGAGTACGTTCGCGATCGTCGACTTTCCGGCGCCCGAAAGGCCTGTGAAGAACACGGTGAAGCCCTGGCTGCTGCGCGCCGGGTGGCTGCGGCGCAGCTCCCGGGCCACTTCCGGAAACGTGAACCACTCCGGGATCGGCAGGCCCCTTCGCAGCCGGCGACGGAGGTCGCTGCCCGAGATCGACAGTGTTCGCTCTCCTTCCTTCACGTTGTCGACCGGTTCGTACGAGTCCCGATCCTCGACGTACACCATCATCTGGAAGGGGACCATCCTGACGCCGAGCTCGGCCTCGTGCTCGACCATCAACTCCTGCGCGTCATACGGACCGTAGAAGGGCGTCCCCCGCGAGTCCAGGCCCGGTCCGGCATGGTCGCGGCCGACGATCAGGTGGGTGCAGCCGTAGTTCCTGCGGATCAGCGCGTGCCAGAGAGCCTCGCGCGGACCCGCCATCCGCATGGCGAGAGGCAGCAGCGCTAGCTCCGCGGTGTGGCGCGGATAGCGGTTCAGGACCTTGCGGTAGCAGCGAACGCGCGTGTAGTGATCGAGGTCGCCCGGCTTCGTCATGCCGACGACCGGGTGGATCAGCAGATTCGCCTCCAGCTCGCGGGCCGCTCGCAGCGTCAGCTCGAAGTGCGCCCGGTGCATCGGGTTGCGGGTCTGGAAGGCGATCGCCGTCTTCCATCCGAGTTGGGCGAAGCGTCGCCGCAACTGCTGCGGCGACTTGCGCAGTCCGGGGAAGTCGTAGTGCCGCGGCGGCTGGACCCCCTCGATCCTGCCGCTCACGGAAACCGTGTTCGTGCGCTGGTAGAGATGAGCAACGCCGGGATGGGCCTGGTCGAGGGTCCCGTAGACGAGTTCCGCTTCCTTGCGCCGGTCGTGCTCCCAGACGTCGTCCACCGTGAGCACCGCAAGCATCAGCCCTTCCAGGTCGCGCAGGACCAGCCGCGCACCCGCCTCCAGTCCGGCGGCAGCCTTCGGCGTGACGTCGAGGGTGATCGGAATCGGCCACAGCGCTCCGGTTGGCAGGCGCATCGTCTCGCAGACGCTGTCGAAGACGGCCCGGTTCATGAACCCGTCGAGCGGCGCGAAGCCGCCGCACATCAGCAGCTCCAGATCGCAGATCTGGCGCGGCGTCAGGGTCCAGGAAGTCCATTCGCGGGAGCCCTCCCGCAGTTCGTTCAGGCGATCCGGGGCGGCGATCAGCGACCGTGGCGAGCCGCTGCGCCGCGCCCCTCGCGGCTCGGTCATCATCTGCTCCGTCGACGTCGTCGTAGTGCGGCCCAGCAGCGCCGGCCGGCGCGGCAATCTAGCCACCCGGAACCTTGCGCGTCTCCTATCATTCGATAGGCGCGTTCTTTCCGTTTCTTCTTCAAACTCACGTCAAGAGCAGAAAGAACGTGGCCTAGCCGTCGAAGATCCTGTTTCACGCCGCTGCCGTCATCGGTCTGTACGTCGTGTTTTCATCCGTGATGTTCCTGGGACTCCAGGTCAGTCCCGTCTACGGCAACATCGGCCTTGTGGCGTGTGGCGCTCTGGTCGCGCTCTACGTCTACATCGGCTTCATCAGGAAGTAGCCGGAGAATGCACAACACGAATCCAACCGCTGAATCGATCCTCGGCCTGCTACTGGCGGCTGCGGTAGTCGCGACGCTGGCAGCCGCGCCCGTCACGGCCCAGGAAGAGGAATCCGCAGACGATGGCGATGGCGAGGTCGCTACCTTCGGCGAAGAGATCGTCGTCGTGGGGAGCCGCGGCGAGGGCCGATCGGTTGCCGAGTCGATGGTGCCGGTGGACGTGCTGACCGACGAGGACCTCCTGTCCCAGGGCGACACGGACGTGGCGAACCTGGTGCGGAACCTCGCTCCCTCCTACAACGTGAGCATGCAGCCGATCAGCGACGCTTCGTCCATCGTCCGGCCGGCCTACCTTCGAAATCTGGCGCCCGACCACACCCTGGTGCTGGTCAACGGCAAGCGCAGGCACCGCGCCGCGGTGATCCACTGGCACGGCGACGCCGTCTCGATCGGCGCCCAGGGGCCGGACCTGGCGGTCATTCCGGCCATCGCGCTGCGTCAGGTCGAGGTGCTCCGCGACGGCGCCTCGGCCCAGTACGGATCCGACGCGATCGCCGGCGTGATGAACTTCCTGCTGAAGGACGCGGCTTCGGGCGGTTCGGTCGAGGTCCGCAGTGGTTCGTACGGCGAGGGCGACGGCGACCTGTTCACGGCCGCCGCGAACTTCGGCCTGCCGCTGGGCGAGAACGGCTTCTTCAACCTCAGCGTGGGGTACGGAAGCACGGATCCGACGGACCGGTCGATCCAGCGCGGGGATGCCGCGAACCTGATCGCCGCCGGCAACACGCACGTTCGTCAGCCCAGGGCGCAGATCTGGGGTTCGCCCGAGGTGTCGGACGACATGAAGCTGTTCCTGAACTTCGGTCACCTGTTCGAGAGCAGCGGGCGCCAGTTCTACGGTCACGCGAACTACGCCAGCAAGACGGTCAACGGCGGTTTCTTCTTCCGCAACCCGAACACCCGCGGCGGCGTGTTCAGCAACGACGGCGGCAGCACCCTGCTGATCGGCGATCTGCTCGACGCCAGGGACGGCGTGCTGGACGGATCCGCGGGTTGCCCGACCGTCGCCGTGACCAACCACATACCGGATCCGATCGCGCTCGGCCGCGTGTTCGACGACCCGAACTGCTTCTCCTATCAGGAACTCTTCCCCGGCGGTTTCACGCCGAACTTCGGCGGCGACAACGAGGACATGGGCCTCGTGGCCGGCCTCCGCGGGGCGACCGCGGGCGGAATCGGCTGGGATCTGAGCGTCAGCACGGGAGAGAACTCCGTCGACCACAACATCAGCAACACGGTCAACGGGTCGTTCGGTCCGGACTCGCCCACCGCCTTCTCGCTCGGGACCTACGCCCAGACGGAGACGAACGTGAACTTCGACCTGAACTACGCGGTGTCCGAGCGCGTCAACCTGGCCAGCGGCGTGGAGTGGAGGAACGAGGAGTTCGAGATCGGCAGGGGTCAGCCCGAGTCGTACCGGATCGGTCCGCTGGCCGCCCAGGGCTTCAGTTCCGGGTCGAACGGCTTCCCCGGCTTCAGCGACATCGCGGCCGGCCGATGGAGCCGTTCGAACTACGCCGCCTACGGCGACGTGGAGATCAACGACCCGGACCGCCGCTGGGTGCTCGGAGCCGCGGTCCGGTTCGAGGACTTCAGCGACTTCGGCACCACGATGAACAGCAAGATCGCGGGCCGTTACCAGGTCACGGAGAGGCTGGCGCTGCGCGGCAGTCTGAGCAGCGGCTTCCGGGCGCCGACGCCGGGTCAGCAGAACGCGTTCAACGTGCAGACGCAGTTCGACCCGGGCATCCAGGACCTGGTGAACAACGGCACCATTCCGTCCACCTCCGCTGTAGCCGCGCTGAGGGGCGGCGAGCCTCTGGAGCCGGAGACATCGCTCAACTTCGCGGTCGGTGCGGTGATCGAGAACGGGCCGGTCGAGATGACCTTCGACGTCTTCCGCATCGACGTGGAGGATCGGATCGCGGTCACGCAGCTCTTCCAGTTGACGCCGGACGAGGCGGCCGCCCTGGTCGCCGAAGGCGTGACGAGCGCCGCGAACCTGAGGAACTTCCGGTTCTTCGCCAACGACTTCGACACGGAGTCCGTGGGCGCCGACCTGGTTCTCACGGTGACACCGGAGTCGATGGGCGGCCGCACCAGCTTCGCGGCGCTGGCCAACCTGACGAAGACGGACGTGGTCAGCGCCAACCCGGTCACCTTCGGCGAGCGCCGGATCCGGGATCTCGAGCAGGCGCTGCCGGAGAGTCGCTACAGCATCACGGCGAAGCACCGTTCGGCCGGCGACCGGGTGCGCTACCTGGCTCGCCTGAACTACTTCGATCGCTGGTTCGACCGCGACAACAACGAGAGCTACCCCGGGGAGAACACCCTCGACCTGGAGGTCGGCTTCCGGCTGCGCGACGGTCTGCGCTGGGTGTTCGGCGGCACGAACGTGCTGGACACGTATCCCGAGGAGAACTCGTTCGCACTGAGCGTCGGCGAGCTGTACAGCGAACGGACGCCCTGGGGCTTCAACGGGGCCTTCTGGTACTCGCGACTGACCTACAGCTTCGGCGGCTCCTTCTAGAAGGCGGCGCTAGATCTGTCCGGCGGCAGAGCGGCATCATTCAGGAACGGGCGCACGGTTCCGAACATGGCACCGCTCGAGGCTGACGACGTGTCGGCTTGGTTCCACTAGTTGACAGTGCCGGCCGAGTGGCATGCCGTGGTGAGAGTCCAGCCTTCCTCCGTCCGTACAGCTCCGGAAAGCTCACAGCCGTTCTCGGTAGCTGCCTCTACTTCAAGGCCCATATCACGCCGAAGTTCCCACAAGTTGTCCGTCTCGGCATGGCGGAGTTCAGCAGCATAGTCATACAGTCCTGTGGAGACGACCTTCCGAGCCGCTTCCTCAATCTGCTGAATCGTCGTGCCCCGCAGGGGTCCACCGAACCACGATTCGAGTGGTTTGAGGTCCTGAGGCACCACAGCAAGCCCTGCATCCTGGTCCGCCAAGGCCACGACGCCACCCGCGGCCCAGCGGCCGATGAGGACCACCCTTTCTCCCCGTTTTCCGTCGAATCCCCGTCTGCCGTCCACCCAAGAACAGTACACGGCATCTCTTGCCACCATTCGTCCCAAAGGCACGAGCGCGTATCTGGGCGACTTCGAGTAGGAGTGCAGCGGTTCGACCCGGTCCAGAGACACCAGGGCCGTAGGTCCGCCCGCGAAGCCTGGGATCACGTCATCGATCGTCGCGGTGACCGCAACGTCGTGGATCATCAAGGTGAAGTCGAGGTTGTATCGGGGTGCTAGCCTGACGATGTAGGGCGCAGGGTTTAGGGCTGCGCAGAACTCATCGTCGGGCGGCACCTGTCCTTCGTGGAATCCCACCTTTGCCGCTGAACCGTACTTCCTGCGGAAGGCCTTGCGCTTCCAGTCTAGATCCTCGACGGATGTGGGATCTGGCTGCGGGTAGTGCCTTCCCCTTTCGTCCATGACGAGTTCGGTGACCTGCCATCGGTAGTCCGGCCCGGTCTCAATCTCGACCGGGTGATCGCCTACCAGGTCTTCCGGTGATGGCGGCGTGGGTTCTTGCATCAAGAGCCACGCGGCAACGGCGAGAATGGCCAAGACGACGAGGCTGCCGACAGTCCACTTGGTCATGGTTTCTCCGCCGTCAATACGTGGGGCCGCCACCGGCCAGGATAAGTACGGATGGGCGGATGGTCCTCTACTGGAGTGTGAAGTTGACGGTCAGGTTGTAGTACACGGCGACCGGCCTGCCGTTCAGCGTCGCCGGCTTGAACTTCCACTGCCTGACTGCCGCCACGGCGGCCTCGCTGAGGCCCATGTGCAGGCCTTTCAGCACCTTGACGTCGGTGATGTCGCCGTTCTTGTCGATCGTCGTCTGGAGAATGACGGAACCCTGGATCCGAGCCTTCCGTGCAATCTCCGTGTACTGCGGCTGTGGCGCGCTGATCTTCTCCGGATGCGTCACGTCGCCGGTGACATGAATCGGTCCGTCCGGTGGCGGCGGGGGCGGCGCCTTAGGAGGAACGAAGATATCGAGGTCGTCGACCTCCGGAATGTCGATCTCCTCGGGTTCGTCGATGCGGATCGGTTCCGGTTCGTTGGGCGTCGGATCGGGGATCGGCACCTTCTTCGACTTGGGCTTCGGAATCTGCTGCTCGACTTCCGGCGGTGGCGGCTTGAAGCGCACCTGCTGGACGACGAAGACCTTGGGCTTGGGCGGCGGCGCCACCACGTCGCCGTACAGATCGGGCAGCTTGACGATCAGCAGGATCGCGTGGAACAGCACGGCGACCCCGAACGAGTAGCGGAAGGTCTTGTTGTCCTCCCGGGTCTCCTCCACGTAGGTCAGCAGACCCTGTTCAGCGGAGGTCGGCACGGTCGGTTCGTCCTTCGCGGACTTTTCCGCGGGGGAGGCAGCCTGCTCGAGGTTCTCGTCACTCATCCGGTTACCCCTTTCCGGTTTAGGTGTTCTGCGCGTGGTGTCTGGATTCAACGTCCAGCCGGTTTCGGGGTATTCCGACGTTGGCCCGCTGCTGATGGAGCCGTTGCCTACTGCCTCCGACGATCCAATCGACCACGCGAACGGTCGGGTTCGCTACGACCGGTGGCACGCAAGACCCGCCGGGCTCCCCCGCCTACGCCCCTACCATCTGATAGGCGCACTCTTGCCGTTCTTTCTTCAAACTTGCTCCGTAAGTGTGCTGCAGTTCAAGGACTTCGTGGACGCGTGACCCGCCAGGGTGCCCAAGTGCTCCTATCGGTGCCGCGGACCATGACAACGGTCACCACGACGGTGATGGGCAGCGACTACGGTTGCTCGGAGCCAAGCCACCCGGACGCCGCCCAAGGTATGCGGCCGTGCTGAACCTTCAAGTCATGGGCGGACGGGTATTGTCATAGGGGCTTCGTATCCGTCTGCTCGCCTGCCGGCTCCCGAGGCGACCTCGTCGGGGGCCGGCAGGCACTTACGCGAAGAGGTGCCGATTCGGATCGGCACAAGTTGCGACCCCAACGAAACTGCACGGGGACATGCAGACGCGGAGCATGAAGAGTTCGGGCTTGTAGGTCTGAATCTGCTGCCAGGCCGTCCACACGGTGGCCTTGTCGTCCGCCGGGTTCTTCAGTTCGATCAGACCGAGCGGAAGGCCGTTGACGAAAAGCACGATGTCCGACCGGCGCTCGTGCTCGCCCTCGACGACGGTGAACTGGTTGACGGCCAGCCAGTCGTTCCGGATGGGATCCCCGTAGTCGACGACGGCGGCTTGCGCTCCTTGCAGAGCGCCGCCGCAGACCCGGTACTCGACTGTCACGCCATCCACCAGCAGCCGGTGGAACGCACGGTTGCGGGTTTCCGGCGTGGCGCCTTCAGGCCGAGGCAGCTTGCGGAACGCGTCGTCCAGGGCGTCGGCGGGAAAGGCCTGGATTCAGCCGATCCAGGGCATCGCGGAGTCGGCGTTCCAGCACCACCGCGCCGTAGTCCGCCCGCTCCGATGAATCCGCGTCCGGAGCGATTTCGGGACCGTGAGCCACCTGCCAGCCGAGGGCCTCGAGCCACTCGAGAGCGGCCTCCTCGACCTCCGACTCGGTGAAGGCGGCAATCGAGGCGCGCACCTTCCATCGCCACGACTCCATGGATCAGAAGGCCTTCGTCAAACCCGCCTGCGCGAGCACGGCGTTCGCCGTGTGCCGCGACTTGATGTTGCCGTCCACCGGGAAGTGCTTGCCGGAAATCGGGCTGAACCAGATCTCATGGTCCCCGCGCCCCTGACGCACCATACGGCAACCCGCATCCCGCAATCTGCGCTTCACCGCTCTCGTGAAGCTGGCCATCAGCCCGCCAGGTGGATCGTCTCCAGCCTGCTTGCCGTCATCCGCAGCGGAATCGCCTTCAACGCTGCTTCATCGAAGAGATGCCGGTTCAACTCGTACAACTCCGGCACAAGCGCTCGGATCTTCTTCACCAGGTCCCGCTCCGACGGCGCCTCGGCGACCAGGCCGGGGAAGTCCGTGTCCGAGACGTGCCAGACGCCTGCTTCCTCGTCCCAGGAAATCTCCACGAAGTAGGTGTGGTCCATGCCGCCTCCGATTAGCGCTCGACCCAGCAACGCCAGTATGTCACCTCGTCCACGTCGAGGGCCGGAGGCCGCCGGCAATGCCTGAACTCACGCTCCGTGCATCGTCACGAAGATCGGTTGCTCTGCGCGGCAGTGTTTCAGTTTCGAGGGGGGAATTGGGGGCCGCCTGCTTGGTCGACACGCCCTCGAAGGAGCGTTGACAGGCGACCCCTCAGGGGACGGACACGCTCCGCCCCCACGAACGCTCTGACTCACTACTCGGCACCATCAACCTCAGGGATCCTCGGCAGCGCACCCGAAAGCCGCCGTGTCCCTCCTGGCATCGGCCGTCTGCCCCTGTCGGTTGCGGTGGGTCCAGGACCGGCCCTCGGTGTCCGTGACCCTGAGATTGAAGGCCAAGGTCGTCGCCGGCCCCACGAACACCCAGCGGCGGCCGTTGATCTCGCAGCCGTCGAGCACCTTGATCAACACCTCCGGGTTGTCCCGCGAGAAGAACCACAGCAGCCCCGACTGGCCGGACGCCCAGATGCCGCTCCTGGCCTCGCCGACGTCGCCGTCCGGCGTCTCGTAGCACATGCTCACGCTGTAGTCGCCGAACACCAAGGGCGCCGTTTCAGGGACGCAGTCCGTGTACTCGCCGTCCGCTTCCGAGACGGCCGGACCGCTAGCCGCCGCGCTCGGCGTCTCGGCGCACGGGAACGCCGCCGTGTCGGCACGGGGAGTCGCGGTCTCGCCCTGCCGGCTGTGGTACGACCAGAACCGCCCCTCGCCGTTCGAGACGTACAGGTTCATCGCGAGGTCCGTCACCGGCGCCACGAACACCCAGTGATGGCCGTTCGTGGCGCAGGCGTCCAGCACCTTGACCAGGACCTCGGCGTTGTCCCGCGAGAAGAACCAGGCCAGCCCGGATTGATCGGTCGTCCAGAGGCCGCCCTTGCCTTCGCCGACCTCGCCGTCCGCCGTCTCGTAGCACATGCTGACCTCATGGCCGCCGGCGAACGTGAACGTGGCCGCCGTCGGGCGGCAGTCGGAGTACCCTTCGCTCGAGGGCGGATCCGGAAACCCGGAACCGGCCGGCTCGTGGTCCACTCCCAGCCGTATTCCGATGGCCTTCACGATCGGGGCCTCAGGGTCCGGAAATCCGAAGACGGACCCGGAGCTGCCCCGCGTGGCCTGCAGAACCGGCTCGTCCGCGGGCCCGTCGTAGTCGACGGCCAGCCGCTTGTAGCGGCTTCCATCGCCCGGACCATGCAACAGGGTTCCCCATCTGCCCAGGTGCTGGACACTGACGTAGACGAGGCCCGGACCGACCTGGATTCGCTCCGGAGGCCTCTCCCTGAAGCAGGTGATGATCCCCTTCGCGATTCGCCGCACAACCGGAATCGGCTGCCCTAGCGTGTCCTCGCCAGTCGGAAGGTACTCCTCGCTCGGCGGCTGGAAGACCCGGAATGTGAAGGCATGGTCGGGTACCGGGTCGTCCTCATCGCGCCGGAAACACGCCTCCAGATAGTCGACATCGCCCGAGCGCTCCAACCGGAAGCCCTGATACACGTGCTTGTCATAAAGACCCGGGCTGGACTCTCCGGTGATCGGGTCGACCACGATCCTGTCGTCCCACTCGAAGATGGGAAGCTGGCTCGTCTCCAGCGCAAGTGGCCGCACGTCGAGGCTGCCGTCGTCCGGCTGATAGCGCGTGATCCGCGGGTCGGGCGCGGGGTCCGGGTCCGGGTTTGGGTCGGGCTCCTCACCCTGGCGCAGAAGCGGCCCTATCCCGATGCGAATGGCCGCGGCCCGGATCCGTGGGTCCGCCGCCCGCCACTCCCTCTCGTCGGTTGCCGGATTCACGTCAGCGGTCCTGACTCTCGCGCTCGCGGGTCCGTCGAGATCCGCACCCAGACTCTTCGCCTTCACGAGTTTGGGGCCATCCGGAGTAACCACCCTTCGTTCACCGCTCCAGAACACGCCGATCCAGAACGGTCCCCCGTAAATCTCGATGTTCCGTGCGAGCCACCGAGGCATGAACCTGCGGACGCACTCCCAGGTTGCCGGCTCGCTGCGCCCGATCAGGAACTCGATGCTGTTCTTGTCGCCGATCAACTCTCCCGGTTCGCCGCCATCGTCGGAGAACACGTTGAAAGACGCGAAGATCTCCTCGTTCTCATCGTCCTCTTCCCGCCAGAAGCACGCTTCGACGTAGTCGAGGCGCCCTCGTGCCGGAAGCACGAACTGTTGCGCGACCTCGAAGACCTGGACCCGGCCGGGCTCGATGCGGTGCTCGAAGGTGCCGTCGTCGAACTGGTAGTCCACCGTCTGCGCCGCCAGCGGAACGAACGGGACCAGTGGCAAGCATGCAGCACTCCAGAAGAGAGTCCTTAGTGGAGAATCCCACATTCTCAGCATGATTCTGAAGGACAAGGCGGGAACACCGCGCCTATCGTTTGATAGGAGCGCTTTCTTCGTTCTTAGTTCAAACTTCGCCTTGAGAACGTGGTTGCCGCTCCCCTTTTCTCAGGCAGTCGTCCAGCCCGGCTCGTCTTGGTGCACGGAGAACAAGACCGTGTGACGGTCTCGGGTGCGACGTTGAAACTGGTGCCTTGGATCCTTGAGTACGCGAATCGAGGGTGGAGAAGTGGCCGACTGTCGGCCATTGAGACGCGCCTTCTGTGCGGGGCAGTCAGGGAACTCGCCGGCGTCGGACCACGCGATGGTTGGATCCCTCGCTCTACGCCATCCTGAACGACTTCCGTTCCCAATTGGCAATCCACGGCGCGGAGAGCCCGGCGGCGACTTCATGACGCTGGCCCGGGCGCTCACTGACGGGCGAGTGTTCTATGGCACGTCAGACTCGGGGAGCAGGCTAGGGGGAACGAATCGCGACGCGCTTGAGGGGGCCACGTCCGGGTCGATCAGCTACGCTCCGGTGCGGGAGGAAGGATGAAGAGAACACCTCTACTGGCTTCGCTGATTGCCTCGACGCTCACCGCTTCGGTCGCCTTCGGGCAGGCGTGGAATCCCGCGAATGAGATCTTCGTGCCCGCGACCGACATCTTCAACCCTGATGGCACCCTGACCCCACAGGCCGCAGTTCCCGCATCCGAGACGCTCAAGCGCCAAGTCGAGGTCGCGACGATGTGGCAGCAGAAGTCGTGGGAGCGGGCTGGCCGCGCGAGCGACCTCGGTTTCGCGGAGGGCTGGCTACGAGGTCCGGTACGAGAGGCCCGGAGACACTGTGTGCCGTGGCAGATGCAGGCCGAGTACGTGCGGCCGGCCCCGTGGTCTCGGCCGCCACACCGATTCGACGAGTGGGTCGCGAAGTCCGAGGCGATCCTCGAGGGGCGCGTAATCGAACGCACGCCTGGCTTCGACGGGGGCGGCGACCCCACGATGCAGATCAAGTTACACGTGGAGCGCCATCTCTTCGCCCGCAGCACGTTCCCGAACGAAGTGCGCTTCCTAGTGCCGGTCGGCGAGTTCGTCGCCGGCGACGCGATCTTCTGCCGCCTACCGACCTGGGGCTACAACCGACCGCAGCTCGGCCAACGGATGGTCATCGGAGTGTTCTTCCCCGTGCAGGAGTCCTCGGACTCGATGCTCGGCCAGCTCTTCCCCACGTCAATCATCGTCGTCGACCAGTCGAGGCGCTCCATGTTCGTGAGCGAGATGAGGCGCGCTAGAGGGTTCCCGACGTCGCTCGACGAGTTCGTGGACCGGGTTCACGAGAAGTGGGTTGAGGGCGAAGTGCACGAGAAGCGCTGGAGCGAACTCCCGCTCGGGCACGACGAGAGGGTCGCGCAAACACCGGTCGAGGTGACTCCCGAGATCACGAAGCCGAAGATGATCATGGGTTGCATACCGCTCTACCCGCACCAAGCCTGCCGAGACAAGATCGAGGGCAAAGTGACTGTGCGCGTCGTCGTCGATACCGAGGGCTTCGTGACCGCTGCCCGGGTCACCGACAACCCCCTCGCGAAGGGCACCGTACTGCACGAGAAGTTCGGCGAGTACGCAGAAGCGTGTGCGGACTCATGGAGATTTGAGCCGGCGACGCAGAACGGCAGGCCAATCACCGTGTACCACACGATCAAGATGGCGTTCAACCCCGAGTTCGCGTGCAAACCCGACAACCCCATCGCGAGGTCACGCGCCAACCGCTAGGGCGGTCGCGACGAGCGCAGAGTTTCAGCCTACCGTCGGGAGGAGGGTGCGAGTGGGACATCGAATCGCGGCAGTGTTCCTGGCCAGCTCTTTCGCCGGGTGGTCCGCTCCCCCGCCCGTCCTTGCCTCGTGCGAGGACTGGAACACCCGCGAGTTCTTCCTGAATGCCTCGACGGACGATGTCGTTCGCTGCCTTGAAGAGGGCGCCGACCCGAACGCGATCGACGAAGCTGGCTTGACCCCACTCCACGGTGCGGCCGTGTTCATGACCGACGCCACCGCCACGGCGGCTCTACTCGAGGCGGGAGCGAAGCTCGAGGCCGAATCCGCCATCGGAATCAGGCCTCTGCACGCCGCCGCCATGAACCAGAATCCCGCCGTGGCGAAAGCGCTGCTGGACCCAGGCGCCGAGGTCGACGCTCGCAGCGACGCCGAAACCACTCCTCTGATCGTGGCAGCCGGCGGTAACGGGATCGTCTCCGTGGTCGATGTGTTGCTGGAAGCCGGAGCGGATGTGGAAGCGCAGAACCGCGACGGAACATCACCCCTTCACGGTGCGGCCCAAATGAACACGGCCGAGGTCGTGGCTGCGCTCCTCCAGGCCGGAGCGAAGGTTGAGGCGAAGAACGGCAACCAGGAGACCCCCTTGAACCTGGCCGCCGGTGGCGACCCGGATGTCGCTGTCATCACCGCGCTGCTCGAGGCCGGAGCTGACGTCACAGCACAGACCGCCTCCGAAGAGAACACATCGCTGCATCTGGCCGCGTTGCGGAACCCGAATCTCGACGTAACGGAAGCCCTTCTCGACGCCGGAGTTGAAGTCGACGCTCGCAACCAGGAAGGCGGGACTGCCCTTCACTACGCCGCGTTTCGCAGCCAGAATCCGGCCCTAATCGTCGCGCTGCTTGAGGCCGGAGCGGACGTGAACGCACGGATGGTCAACGAGATGACGCCCCTACACACAGCGATCATGAACCCGGCCGCCGGCAAGATGATCGATCTGCTCCTCGACGCCGGAGCGGACCCCGACGCGAGGGACGAGGAGGGACGCACGCCCCTTGACCTCGCCAACACGAACCCTACTCGGCGCGACTCGTACGACTACGATCGCCTACGGCAACTCAAGACCGGGTCGGAGGCCAGCGCGGGTGCGCCCGACGGTCAGCACTGACTTTCCGCAGGAGGATTCCGAACCGACTGCCCGCTGATGCGACTCCTCGAAACCGAAGGCAACCAGCTCACTCCAGTACTGGCACCATGTCCATGAGAACGGCCGTAATCCTGTGCGCCGCGATCGTGCTCGTCTCCTCCGCACCGGAAGAACCACCATCAGCTTTCAGCGAGATGCTGACGGCAGCCGGCGAGGTCACATTCGACCGGTGGAACTACGTCGCAGAACCGGACGAACGGCGATCAGCGCTGCACACGGCCCCATGGGTTTCTATACCGAACGAGAGAGGCGTCGAGGGCAGGCTCATCATTTCCATCACCTGCTACGGCTGGGTGCGTGCCGCCAACTGGGACGGAACCGTGACCCAATACAGCAGCGGAAAGACAACAGGAAAGAGAAACGGCGCCAGGCTCTTTCGGGCCAACAACCAGTACAGCGAATGGGCGGGCCGCGAGATGCTCGTCGAGGGAGTCCACAGAGAATCCGGACACGCCCTTCGCTGGCGCATCCCGTTCGGACCAGACGACAAACGCGCGGTCGAAACGTACTTCAACAGCCCCAGATGCAGACAGGAAACCCGCGACTGGAGGTGAGGCGTTGAACTGGAGGCGTCTTCGTGAGCCTCGACAGCCGTCACCAGAGTGGAGATACGAGCGCTGCCATGAACCAACCGGCGGGCCGCCCGACCACCGATCTTGGCTGTGCCACGAGAGTAGCCGTGGCGATTCTCACGTTTGGCTTCATCGTTTGGGCGGGCTGGACCTGTCTTCGACCTCCGGAGCTTCCGCCTCAGGTGCTTGCACAGCTGCTGCCCAGAGACACGCCTGGCCTGATCGGTCAGTGGTACAACAACCATCCAGCTGCGGAGCTCCACGAGGTGCTTGCGATTCGCAAGTTGCCGGACGGCAGACTCGTCTTTGTGGAAGGTGGAAACCTAGAGTCTGACGCTGAGCGTTGGCCGTGCGTGGAGTGCCGGGGTGCCGCGTGTGCCTTTGTGGATCGGACGGGGTCGCCAGACCAGCTCTATGTGGTGCGCGGCGATGGTTGGCTCGATCTGCACACAAACTGCGAGTTCGGGCCGTGTACGTACAAGCGATCCATGCGACCGCTTCGAGGTCGCTGACTGGAGTTGCGGGTCGGCAAGACGCTCAAGGTGTACGTTGATCCTTAGTACAGACGTGAGTTGGCGACCAGCCACCACCGTGGAGAGGTTCGACCTTTGCGAGTCGGCATCCCTTCTTCGCGAGAGCGTCCCATGACTCACCGAATCGAATCCTGTCTGGTGAAGCAGGGTCCATAGCGCGGAGTTCGGCTGTGGCCTCAAAGAGATTGGCTTTGGTGAGTTCCCGGATCCGAGCCTCTACCTCGCCGATGGTCGACGGGCCGTTACCACCGAACTGCCACGAGAGACGCCCGCGATGGTCGATTCGAGCTAGACGGGAGGACCGCCTCGATCCGACCGGTACAAGAGCGTTCTTGTTCCATTGTCCTATCAGTAGTAGCCGATCACCCACTTGTGGCCAGTATGCGCCCTTCGTGTTCCAGCGACTGCCCGGTTTCCAGCGACTGCCACAGATCCTCCTCTCGCCGATCTGGATGCTGGGCACGTTGACAAGGGCATAATCTGGAAGTGGCGTGCCGTCGCGCAAGGGTTCGACATCCTCTAGAGACAGAAGTACGCGGGCGGACTCGCAGAAAAGTCCATGCGTAACGTCCGCTACCGTGGCGATTACCACAACTTCGCCGAGCAGAAGGACGGCATTGATGTCTGCCGATTCAACGCGCCCCGGAAGACCGATGTACATTGGCGTGCATGGCGTCAAATCGTCTGGAAGCTTGTGCTGCCTGCGGGCAATGAGGTTGTCGTACATCGCGAACCACTCCTCCAGCCTTTCGCGTTGGCGCGGGTCGAGGTCTGGAGACAGTCCTCCGTCGTCGTCTGTCAGATAGTCGACCGACATCCAGGTGCAGACTTCGTCGACTTCAAGGAAGTCTTCGGCGGAGGCGGTGGCAGCGACCACCGCCATCACCACGACGAGGAGGATCAAGAGGAAGCCGGTTGAGCGGCGGTAGACAGACATTGGGTTCATTCGCTCCTTTCGTGGGGGAGGTGTTCGCGACACGGTCACATAGGTCTATACGGTTGCGGATTCCAGACCGTCCATCCTCTGGTGTCGGGGGCTGACCATGTTCACGGCATTCCGCCGCAGCCGTGAGCTGACTCCTATCATCTGATAGGCGAACTTCCCACGTTCTTTCTTCAGACTTGTCTGCACTGATGAACGCGACGGTGTGGAGCATCGGGCCTGAGAGGCTGCTACATATCAGCCCGGGGTCCGTGACTCGCGAGTCTCACCTCGACGAAACCGACGCCCATGTCCTCGCGCGACTCCGCCCGCTGATCCGTCAGGCGATCAACACCGGCGAGCGGGTCCGGCTGCCGTCTTCGCGGTGGACCATCGCCGCAGCCGAGCACGGTGATCGACTTGACGCGCAAGCGTGGTACGGATTCGCAGACGGCGAGCCGCACGTGCGATTGACCGTCCTTGATGGTCGCCCTGAGGCCCGCCAGCTCATCAGCACGATGCACGGACTTCTGGGACTGCGAACGAACGAAGCCGCAGCCGGCGCTGTCGAAGCTGGCGATTTCACCCGCGCCGTCGCGTGGGCGTGGATCTGCGGTCGCGCGGGCGATTGATGCCGTCTTGGGCAGAAACCACCTTGCCCTGCCGGCCTGCGTTGCCGCGATCGCCATGCTGGCCGGCTGCGGCCCGCCTGGAGAGTTGCCGTTGCGCCATTCGTCCCGGGGTGTCGCCGAAGCGGGAGGTCAGCCCTTCCTGAAGAAGACAGTCAGAGCCTCGATAGGCTGAGCTATGGAATGGTGCGACGGGCCTGATACCTGGACGGTCAGAAGTCGGTACTTCGTCTACAGAAACGGACGACGGGCCACGAACATGGAAGAGGTCCGATTCTCGATGTTCCTGTACTCCAAGGACGTTGACCGCCAGACCTTCAACGCTCTCCCCTACAGGATACAGACGTGGATTCGCGGATGGCGACGACTTGAACGACGATCCAGCGAGGTGTCCGTCTCCGACGGATCTGCTTTCAGTTCAGTGGTCCGACGCGACGATCACTGGTAGCACCGCTCCTCGGCGGCGCAAGAGTCCGCGGCACTAGCGGTAGCTTCGGCTCTCTCGAGAAGCTGAAGTAGGGTGGCGGGGTATGACGAGCACTGAGGCTCAGATAGTTGAGGCGCTACGGGCGATCCTCAAACGCCAAGTCGATGACGCTAAGGCGATCGCCGCGCTCATCGAGTCGGTCCGCGAGCTGGCTGTCCAAGTCGAGCGTCTGGCGGACGAGGCTGGCCGGCCGCCTGGCGATCCCGTGAACTGAGGCGAGTCCTGCGGCGCAGCCATAGGATCTGGTCTCGTACCGAAGTGGCTCCACGCTAAGGCCGCTCGATCACTAGATCCGCGCCGAACTCGGCGCCGGCGCACTCGCAGGCGGCTCGGATCCACTTCGCCTTCTGCTTGTTCCCGGAATGGACATTCAGATACCAGCCACCCGGTAGCGGCCTTATCGACCGTCCCTCCGGATCAGCCTCCTTGGGCGACTCTCCGATGTGCGAGCGCGTGGTCGTTGCTATCTTGTCTCGGAATCTCCGATAGAAGGAGACGCCTCCGTGATCGTCGTACAGCTGCCCGACGATGTGCTCGTACATGTCTGCGGCGTTCTTCTCCGGTCGATCTTGCCCAAAGTAGGACCACGTCACTGCCCGTGGAAGGGCGCGGCGCGTTCGTTGGCCTGACACGCTCTTGACGTCAACTTCAAGCTCCTTCGGCGGATTCGCTTTCGTCGCGTGGCTCTCGAATCCGTCAAAGTAGCCGTGATCGACCGTGACGTCTTCGACCGTGCGCTCCTTGACCACGACACCCAAGCGGTGCTCCTTCAGGAGTTCGCAGAGTCTGTCGCCGTCTATGAGGTCGAGGAGAGCAGCCCCATCCCGGGTGGCCTCAGCCTCGGCGCTACGGCTGAAGGAGCCGGTGGTGATGATGAGGCCCCTGTCGCCGCGCCCCGCCATGGCGCCACGGAAGTCCGTCACGACGGGCGCTCCGACGGTCCTTTCGTGCCTCTTGCATTGAAAGTAGACCGGAAACGAGATCAGGGAAGGGCGGTACAAGGCGGTCCCGTCTATACCTCCGTCCCCGCTGCCTCCGACCACCTTGACAGCCTCGAATCCAGCCGAGCGGAGAAGCGCCTGGGCCAGCCGCTCGAACGTATCGGGCGACATTCTCAGAAGCCGATCAAGTAGCTGGTCGCTCCAAGCGGCTTCCGCAGTTGCGTCGTCATCGACATTCCCACCCGCCTCCGTTGCAACAACACCCTGGACTTGCCGGTTCGATGCTTGCCCGGGCTTTTCCTGTCGACGGTCACGGAAGTACTCCGCCAAACGTCGTTCGACCGTCTCGTCGGTCATATCGAGGCCTTCCGAAGTCAGGCGCCAATAGCCGCGACGCTCGCTGTTCAGAGCGCCAGCGATCTTCAGGTGCGATCTGCACCAGCCCACTCGAAACGAGAGCTCCGACTTGGTTCCGTTGGCAGCCTGCACATCGCGCTGACTCGGGGTCAGACTCAAGATCGCAGCCACCGCATCGTCGATCTCGTCGTTCGTCGCCGGCATGGGTAGGCGCCGAACAGCTTCCAGCGTGATCCAACGCAATTTCGGATAGGGAGGGAGCCCCGCAGCTTCTCGTAGGTTCATCATGAGCCACGATAGCCGACGCCCCGGCCCTATGGCGGAGTCGGGGTCGGATCCGCGGCGTTGCGTGCCGACTTCGGATGGAACTGGCGCCGCAACGCCGACCCGCTCGCCATCACACGCTCACGCTCGGCTCTCGGGCGACTGAGGTCACGCTCTCAGGCCCCTGGGCGGCTCCCGTGGCCCCTATCATTTGATAGGCGCGCACCCATGCCATGAGCACGTAGCGTTCTTGCGCGCCACCTTGTGTGTTGGCGATGAAGACAGTCAGGCAGAGCGGGCCTAATGTTCCAGAGACATACCGGGGACTCCGTTCTGCCGCCTGCCGGCCTTGGCCGACTTGGTGCGGGGCCGGCAGGCACTTTCGAGATGCAAGCTCGGGCCCGCTGGGCTACTGACAGCGAGCCCGAGCAGGAGATAGAACACTCATACAGGTCCGTTCAAGAAGCGCGGACAGATTGCCCCGGAGAGGAGACGCAATGGCCGTCACGTCGTCCCCTGTGCGTCAGGGGATCCCGACTTGGTTGTGGTGGACAGGAGGAAAGGACGCGGCTTGGGCCCTGACCGCTCTGCGAGATGACCCGGCCTGCGAAGTGCTCGGTCTGGTCGCGGCGGTCAACCGCTTCGACGGACGCACGGCCGGCCACGGAATCAGGAGAGAGCTGATCGAGGAGCAGGCCGTGGCGGCAGACTTGCCGCTCCGGGTCCTGGAGTGCGCGGCCCGCGACGCGCCGTTCAACGTCTGCGACGCGGACATTCGAAGCACCTTCCACGACCTCAGCCGACAGGGAGTGGAAGCCGTCGCCTTCGGCGACCTGGTGCCGAACACCTGCACGCGGCCGCCGGTCCTGCTGGCGAACACCGGGCTCAAGCCCGCCTTCCCACTGGCCGGCAGGCATCCGAGGCGGCACGCCCAGTCGATGCTCGCCGCCGGCCTCTCGGCCAGAGTCTGCGCCGTCGAGAAGGCCAGTCTGCCGGCAACCTTGGCGGGCCGACGTTTCGACGAGAGCTTCCTGGCCGACCTGCCGACTCACGTCGACCCGTGCGGCGAGAACAACGAGTTCCACACCTTTGCGGAGTGGGCGCCTGGCTGGCGTTTCCCGGTGCCGGTCGCTTCGCGCGAGTCGCTGGAGTGCCGCGGCTTCGCCTTCGCCGATCTTCACGCTGTCGACCCGGACGCGGCGCCGGGTATCGGCGACGCGAATCTGGTGGCGCTGACCGGCGCCATCGACGAGGACTTCCGCCTCGTAGACCTCGCCCCGATCGCCGCGCTGGCTCCGTCCATCTTCAAGCGCCACTTCCGGAAACGGATGGGCATGAGCTTCCGCGACTGGGTCGTCCTGTCCCGCGTCGAATGCGCATGTCAGATGCTGAACGAGTCCGACATCGCGGTCGACACCTTGGCCCGCGCGCTTGGCTTCCGGTCGAGGCGTGCTTTCCGCCGCGCCTTCCGCGCCAGGACCGGCCTCAGCCCGTCCGAGTACCGGAAGAAGGCGGTCGCCGGCGAGCTGGTGGCGGCCTGTAGGAAGCCCCTACCGACGAGAGGGGACGACTGACCGCCAATGTGATCATGTGGATGCTGCTTGCGGTCCCGGTGATGATCGCGAGTCTCGCAGGCATCGATCCGGCGGGGCGGCTGGGCGGCGAGGGAGTCGGGATCCGGGTCAACGCGCGCGTCGCGTGGTTCGTCGCCGAACTGATGGCGCTGGCGACCTTCGCGGCGGCCTATCTCGGCTACGGCAACCCTCACGTCGTCGGCAACATCGCGCTCCTGCTGTGGACCGCGCACTTCGGCCATCGCGCCTTCGTGTGGACGTGGCGGGTGCTGCCGCGCGACAGCACCGTGCCGGTGACGATGGCCGTTGCCGCGATGCTGTTCACGGGCGTTCACGGTGCCTTGATCGGTACGTCCATGGCCGACCCGACTCGGTACGGGCCGGAGTGGCTTACCGATCCACGGTTCGTGATCGGCCTGGCGGTCATGATCGGCGGCGCGGGCCTCAACGTCTGGTCCGACTACCGGCTTCTGGCCCTGCGGCGACGTGACCCTGGGCGGCCCGTGATGCCGGAGGGCGGGCCGTTCAACGTCGTGGCGTGCCCGAATCACCTCGGCGAGATCATCGAGTGGGTCGGCTTCGCAATCCTGACGTGGTTGTTGCCCGCGCTGGCGCTCGTGGTGTGGACCGTCGCGAACCTGATCCCGCGGTCACTGTGGCGCCGGGACTGGTATCGGCGGACGTTCGCGGACTATCCGAGGCGGCGGTTCGCCGTGGTTCCCCGTCTACTCTAGGGTTCGTCGGCCAGACGCTGCGTCGTCTCGTTGATCCGGTGCCGGAGCCACATCGACTCGAAACGGTTTTCCGAAGGAGGCAGGCTCTCCAGTGCCTTCAACCGCACTTCGAGAGCGTGGACGTCGTCGCTGTCGCCAGCGAGAGCGACTTCGACGAGGTGGAGGGCGTGAACCGGTCGACCAGCTTCCAGGAGTTGCTCGGCCGCCCCGAGGACCGCTTCGGGGCCGCCGGCCAGGATGGTGAGGTAGTGGTAGACGTCGCTTGCCGGTACCGGATAGAGCTCGGTCGTCGAACCGTGGAACCAGCCCGCGTAGCCTTCCCAGATGCCGCGGACGCTCCACGAGAGCTTGCCGTGCGGTTCCGGCAGGTGGAGTTCGGGCGGCAGCCTGATGTCGCGCATCAGCTCGTGGACGGTGCGGCCCTCGTTCATGCCCTCGACCACGGCGTCGTGGACGTACCGGACAGCGTCGCGGATGCGCTGGAGGTTGGACCGGATCGTTCGCGCGCCTTCGACCGGCTCGCCATGGCTCGGCACCAGCATCTCGGGTTCGAGGGCGATCACGCGGTCGAGTGAGTCGATGTAGTCGGTCGCGGACCGGATCGTCTCGCCGCGCAGCGAGTAGAGGTTGGGCCACATCGGGAAGATCGGCCCCAGGAAGTCGCCGGTGAACAGGATGCGCCGATCCGGCAGCCACACCGACACGGAGTCCGCTCCCTCGGCGCCGGGTGTCCCGATCACGTCGAAGCGGGTGCCGCCGAGCTCGAAGGTGTAGGTCTCATGCACGAGAATGTCGGGTTCGACCTGCGGCATGAGTTCGCGCAGTTCTTCCGCGGACGGGGGAGTCGCGATGACGGCCGGGTAGTAGATGCGGTTGCGTCGGGCCTGGAACGGCGCGAGTTCGTAGAGGTAGCGCTGGGTGTGCGGGAATCGTGCGTGAGCGATGACGGTGGCGTCGTCGCCGGTCCACCGGTCCGCGCCGCCGGCATGGTCGGCGTGGGCGTGGGTGAGGACGACGTAGCGGGTCGGGCCGCTCGAAGCATGACGGCTGAGTACGCGATGGTGACGGTCGGCCTCCAGGGTCAAGCCGGTGTCGATGACGACGTTGCCCTCGGGAGTGGCGACGAGATGGGCGTGGCCGATGCCCCGGCTCTGCCAGATGTCGGGAGCGATGAGGTACAGGTTCGTGCCGTCTCCGACCTCTTGTGGCTGCAGGAGCAGAACCGATGCGAGCAGGAATGCGGGATTCATGGCTGCCTCTCTGCCTGCGGCGTCGGGTAGATGAGCCGACCGCGGTCACCGTAGGCGTCGTCGAGCAGACCGCGCGTCCCGGCGTTTCCTGCTCCGTAGAGGTTGTCGTCGTGCCGCTCGTCGATGTTGAGGCCGTTGAGTCTCATCATCTCCGCCCAGTCGAGCGGCGCCCGCCAGCCGGGGTGCGGAACGAGTTGCGTGTGACTTCCGGCATAGGGATGCTGACGGCGCCAGTCCGCTAGCGCGCCGGCCAGTTCGGAGACCAGTTCGGGGCGCTGGTCCGCCAGGTCGCGGCTCTCGTTCGGGTCCTCGCGCACGTCGTAGAGTTCGTTCACCACGTCCACGTCCTCGAAGGTTTGCTTCACGTGCTGGACGAGCTTCGTGCCGCCCCGGAGGACGCTGAACGAGAACTCGCGGCCGAGGAAGTTCTCGGCGGCGTAGAAGATGTCGCCGCGGTCGACGACGCGGCCGCTCTCGAGCGCGCTCCACAGGTCCTCGCCGTCGAGTTGGCGTTCGGCCAGCACGTCGATGCCGGCGGCGCTCGCTAGAGTCGGGAACAGGTCGAGCGAGGTGATCACCTGCTCGCTGACCGTCCGCGCGCCGAGGACGGCCGGCCATCGCATGACCGCGACGACGCGGATGCCGCCCTCGTAGGTCGAGAGCTTGAATCCCCGTAGCGGTTCGTTGCTGCCGCCGCCCTGGGTGGCCCCGTTGTCGCTGAAGAACAGGACGATCGTGTCGTCGGCGACGTCCTCCTGGTCCAGCGCGTCGAGGATGCGGCCGATGCCCCGGTCCATGGACACCATCATGGCGGGATAGACGTGGCCGAACTCCTCGATGAGTTCGGGAGGAGCCTGGAAGGGGGAGTGCGGGGCCTTGTAGGCGATGTAGAGAAGGAACGGCTTCGACTTGTCGCGGACCTCCCGGAGCCAGTGGACCGACTCGGCGGTGTAGAGGTCGGTGTTGTATCGGCCTGCGAATTCGGGCACCGAGGCGCCATTGCGCTGGAGGTCGAAGCCGCCCTGGTTGACGTGGGTGAAGTAGTCCCCTCCCGTGTTCAGGGAGCCGAAGAAGTAGTCGAAGCCGCGGTTGTTGGGGTGGTGGGCCGGTATGTGGTGACCCAGGTGCCACTTCCCGACCATCGCGGTCTCGTAGCCGTGGGCGCGGAACGACTCGCCGATGAAGTGCTCGCTCAGGGCCACTCCGTACGGACTCCACGGATAGACGGTCGCGTAGGTGAGGCCGAGCTTCAGGGGGTCGCGGCCAGTGAGCAGGGCCGCGCGGCTCGGCGAGCACTTCGGGTTCGTGTAGAAGCGCTTGAATTCCAGGCCCGCCGCGGCCAGTCGGTCGATGTTGGGCGTCGGGATCGGCCCGCCGTGCATCGACACGTCGTTCCAGCCCATGTCGTCGGCGACGATGATCAGGATGTTCGGGCGACTCTCGCCGAGTGCCGCATCGGTACCCAGGGCGAGGAGCGCCAGCGAGCCCGCGATCACGAGCCGGTTCTTCATCCGATTGCCTCCTAGAGTCCTCCGGCGTAGCGCCTACTGAGGGCGAGTTGGCGGGAAGCGATGATCCGCGCCCGCTCCTCCGGACTGACGCGCGGCGTGTCGGTGGGCACGAGATCAGGGAGATCGGCGACCTGCACGACACGAGAGGTGATGGCGGAGGGATCCTCGCTGCAGTACGACCACCGCGCGAAGAGCGACCCTTCCTTGTAGCCTGCGGTGTCGATCCAGTTCGGGGTTCCCGGGTCCTGCTCGCTGACGACGTAGCGGATCCGCTGGTCGGCGTCGACGTGGACGGTCGCGTGGTTGAGGCTGGTCTGGTGGCTTCCGTAGTCGGGCGATTCCATCCACGGATTCGCAAGCTGGAATCCGGTGTACGCGCAGTCCGCCACCGGTACCTCGACGATCAGCGCTTCATCGGATTCCAGCTTGAAGTAGCCGCGCGACACCGCCTGGAACGGCTCCGACATCGGGAAGTCGGTATTGCTCGCGACCGGGTCCGACATCTCGTTGGGGCTGAGCCGGAGTTGGAACACCAGGCGATGCCCGATCGTCAGCAGGGTCCGCAGCGACCGGGCGTGCTCGGCGGCGCCCTGCAGGCCCGCCATGATGCTCTCCGGGGTTGCTCGGGGGGCGCCACGACCGAGCGTCGTCAGGTTGACGACCTCCCACACCCCCGGGTCGGTAAGTTCCCAGTCGGAGACGATCCGCCGGACGATGACGACCGAGGCTTCGGGCGTGAGCGGAAGCCAGTTGCCGTGCTGCGGTTCGGCGCTGAGCGTGAGGGCGAAGTTCCCGTCCGCGTCGACGTCGAGGTCCGGGGACGCGAGCCGCGAGATCGTGCGGAGTTTCCACACCGGCTTCCGGCCGATGACGCCGTTGTAGACGACGAACGTGACCAGATCGAAGTTGCGGACGTTGCCGCGCAGGCGGTACTCGTGGTCACCGCGGACGCGGAACGAGAGGTAGAGGTTGTCGGGGTTGTCCCACCCGATGCGCGCGACAGCGTTCGGGAACCGCGTGAACTGTGGGTAGTTGGGGTCGGAGAAGTCGGTGGCGTCCGCCAGGAACGTGGACAGCAGGCGGGCGGCATGCCGGTAGCCGTCCGCAGCAGTCTGGTCGTCCTGATTGAACGGGGCGCGCTGTACCGTTGTGGTGAGTTCCGCCACCTCATGAGCGAACTCGTGCCAGGCTGTGTTGATCGCCTCCTGCTCGGCATCCTGTGGATTCCAGAAGAGTCCGATGTAGAGGATGATCACTCCCGCAGCGAAGGCAACAAAGCCGTAGCCGATGCACTGCCGTCTCTTCGACTGGCTGCTCATCGGCACAGTCTACGCGGATCAGCCGGCGCTTAGGTGTGCCCTGAGGGTGGCCTGCGCCGATCAACTGCTGGGCCTATCGTTTGATAGGTGCGTTCTCCCGTTCCTTGTTGCATACTTACACTCGTGACCGCAGGCATGGGCCCGAATGTCGGGTCGCGCTGCCGATACAAGAACCCGTTGGGGTGAAACGCGGCGACGCAAAATTGCCTGTGCGTTCTGCGGTCACACGGCCCGACACCACTTCGGGCGCTCAGAAACCGGGCTGTCGACGGGCATGCGGTCCGGCTGGCTGCGGACCTTGACTGGTTTCCGCGGGGAACCAGAACAATCAGGCCGGCCCCGAGGGCCGACCAGGGCGGCTCAACTCCTGTCGTTTGATAGGCGCGCTCTCTTCCGTGGTCTTGGATACTGACTTCAAGGTGGTGGACGGTTGCTCGGTCAACGACCACTAACGGGTGGACGGAGCCTCAAGGACGGAGTTGGGTCAAGTGGTCCGGGTGAGGGATTCAACCAGAGGCACCTTGAAGAAAGTACCCGAACGAATCTCGCCAGTCCGTGACTGCGATCCCCGACAGCAAGGCCTTCAGGAGATCCTGCCAGTGACGCAGTTGTGCGAGCTACTGTCGCTCATGGCGGTGCCCGCATCGGCCCAGGAGCGCGCGCGTGCCAAGTGACCGTTGCGCCGCTCGGTGCGGCGCCATGGCCACGGCTGCGGGACGGATTCTGGCGGTCTTGGCGATGCTATGTTCGCTGTGAGCGCGGCAGTCGGCGAAACGGCCGGAGGCGCACGGGGACGAGCCGGCGGAAACGGACGATGCGAAGCGATCCGGGACGGACGATCCTCCGGAGGCTCACGTCCACGAGGAGATCATCGTGACCGGGAACCAGACGCGGCAGCGCTCGCTTGTCGAATCGATGGTCCCGGTTGACGTGATCTCGGCCGGAGACGTCGCGCACCCGGGCGAGACGAATCTCGACATGCTGCTCCGCAACGTGGTGCCGTCGCTGAACATCAGTTCGGTTTCGGGCGACGGGGCGACGATCGTGCGGCCCGTCAACCTGCGAGGCCTAGCTTCCGACCATACGCTGGTGCTCGTCAACGGCAAGCGGCGACACCGGGGTGCGGTCATCCTGTGGTCGCGAATCGGTGAATCCCACGGCGCCCAGGGACCGGACCCTTTCCCGGGTTCAGCCCGCTTGCCTCCGGCGACTGGGACCGTTCGAATGTCGCTGTGTACGAGACCTGGAGTACGGACCGCCAGACGACTCCTGGACGGTGGGCACGGCCCTGCGGTTCGAGGACTACGACGACTTCGGCTCGACCCTGAACGCCGAGGTCGCGGGCCGCGTCGAGGCTGCCGACGGCGGCGTTGCGGGGGAGCGCCAGCACCGGTTTTACGGCGACGCCGGGTCAGCAGAACCCCGTCAAGTCTCGACGCAGTGCTGGGTCTGGCGAAGGCATCGAGAGAGAAGACGACAGAGAACGCCAGTGGGTGGGTCCGCCGCGACGGTACCGGAAGGTCAAGAGTACCAGAGAGCGGTGGCTATCTGCTGCCGCTCTCAATCTCACTCTCGGTGTCGACAATGAGGGCGTCGTGCCGGGTCTATGGCCCCGTTAAGCATCGTGAGGGTGTCTCCGCGAGGGGATCCAACGGGAGCTACGACTCAAGCCGGGCCGAGCGAAACGGATCTGCTCCGACCCCTATCGTTTAGTAGGCGCGTCCTTCCCAGTTTTGTCTCAAACTCA
>JAPOVF010000029.1 GCA_026708285.1 Acidobacteriota bacterium | reverse complement strand
CAGGTGGTCCAGGTAGCGCTCGGCGAGCCCGGACTCTTCCCGGAGCTCGGCCGAGCCGCCCAAGGCTCCAGAGGCCGGTGCTTCGCGCCGGATGCCGGCCAGAACCCGGGTGGCGCGTCCTCGCGCCACCCGCGTCACAGTCCGAGCGCCCGTCCGCGGGCGGTCGGATGTCAGGCCGGCGCACCCAGTGCGGCCCGGGGCGCCGGCGGCGATCCGCTCCTCGATCTCGCGCTCGACCGCCGGGTCGACCTTGAAGCCGTCGGCCCCGATCAGTTTGAGCCCGTTGTCCGTCCAGGGGTTGTGGCTGGCGGAGACGACCATGCCGCCGACGGCGCCGAGTTCGGCCACCAGGAACGCGACCGCCGGCGTCGGCACGATGCCGGCCGAACGGACGTCGACTCCCGCGGCGCGCACGGCGGCGGCGAGCCAGCCCTTGATCTCCTCCCGGCTGTCGCGGGTGTCGCCGCCGAGGATCAGGAGCGGCCGCGAGTCCGCCGGCGGGTCCACCGGCCGACTGAGGCGGGCGAACCAGTAGCCGACCGCCTGGACGGTCGAGCGGTCGAGCGGCGGCGCGCCGAAGACGGCACGCATGCCGTCGGTCCCGAAGAGGCTCAAGAACCTTCGCCGGACTGCGGCTGGGGGCCCTGGATCATCGGCACTTCGACGCTGACGAAGGTGGGGAACTCGACCACCACGTCGTCGCTCTCGAACCGCACGCGCGCCTGTTCCTCGACGAAGTCGACGCCCCGGCCGTCGACATCGATCGGGCCCGCCAACGCGTAGCCCAACCGGTTGATCTCCGAGCGCGATCCCTGGACCGTCGCCAGGCGCGGCTCGATCCGGACATTGTCGTAGTCGACGTTGAAGCCTCCGATCGGTTCGCCTCTCCAGTCGACCTGCACCGGCACCTGAACCGAGACTTCCTCGTCGAGGGTCAGCGTCAACTGCTCGGGCGTGACCGACAGCACCTCGATGCCCTCCGCGTCCGCGGGGAGCACGACCTGCTCGGTACTCAGGATGATGGCAACCTGTCGCGGACCGCTGTACGTCGCACCGCCGAAGAGGTTCTCTCCCAGCGGCACCTGCACCCGGATCTGATCCCGGTTGAGGGAAGCCATCGCATCCTCGCTGCCCCGAATCTCAACGAAGAGCGCCTCCTTGGGATCCTCGGGCGAACCGAGGATCGGCGAGCCGAGGACCACCATCTGGTCGTGATCCTCGTAGTTGACGCGCGCCACCTCGACGCTCTCCTCGATCGGCCGCACGGTCACGTCCCGCAGGCGGGGACAGTACGAGGCAGGCAGCCAGATGCCGATCGCGATCAGGACGGCCAGAGCCCGATAGGCCCACAGGCTGCGGTTCTCGCTCACTTGGCTGCCCCCTGAGCCAGTACCAGCTCGAAGAGTCTGTTGCGCAGCTCGCGCATGGTCAGGTCGCTGGTCAGGCGACCCTCTTGCGCCACCGAGATTCTGCCCGTCTCCTCCGAGACGACGACCACCACCGCGTCGGTTTCCTCGGTGACTCCGATCGCGGCCCGATGACGCGTTCCGTGTTCGATCGAGACGCCGGCGCTGGTGGTCAGAGGCAGAAAACAGGCCGCGGCGGCCAGCCGGTCCTTCTGCACGATCACGGCGCCGTCGTGAAGGGGCGTGCCGCGGCCGAAGACCGTCAGCAACAGGTCGTAGGAGATCTCGGCATCGAGCAGGATGCCGTTCTCCACGTAGTCGCGCAGACCATCCAGCCGCTCGATCACGATCAGCGCGCCCAATCGCCGCAGAGACAGCGCCTGCGCGGCGATGACGATCTCGTGGATTCCCGTCTCCTGGGTCTGATCCGTCATCAGACGCAGCAGCGGGTTGCGCCCGACCCGCGCGAGGGCTCGCCGGATCTGGTTCTGGAACAGCACCACGATGACCACCGGCAACGCCGGCAGCAGGTAGGCCAGCGAAGCCTCCAGGGTGCGCAGCCGCACCGCCGTCGCGATCCACGCGGCGCCCAGCAGCACGAGGATGCCGAGCACGATGCGCATGCCCCCGGTGCCCCGGATCAGCAGCAGCAGGTTGTAAACGACGAGAGCGACGACCAGGAGGTCGACCACGTCCCTCCAGCCCAGAAGTCCGAACGGTTGCGCCAGGTCCATCGCGTTCAGATCGACGGTTCTACCAGCGCCTGCCCGCGTTCAGAGTTGGCGCTCCGCCTGCAGGTCTCTACCGCTCGGGCTTCGGCAGCGGAATCGGAACGCCGTCGGGTTCCTGCCGCTCGGCGATCGTCGCCGGTTCGGGCGTACCGGTCACGTCGGGAACCGGGCCGTCTTCCTTCGTGGGTGCCGCCGCGCCTTCGTCTGGCGGCTCGACGTCGAGGATCGGCGTCGGCTTGCGCACCGGGGTCAGATCCAGGCCGGTCGCCTCGCGGATCATCTCGTACACCCGGTCGCCCTCGAGCGATTCGAGTTCCAGCAACTCCCTCGCCAACTGCTCGAGCAGGTTCCGGTGCTCCGAGAGGATCTCCCGGGCCTTCTCGTAGCCCCGCTGGACGATCGCGCGGATCTGGCTGTCGATCGACTGCGCGGTGCTGTCGGAGTAGTCGGAGCGCTGGCTGAAGTCGCGGCCGAGGAAGACCGGCTCGCTCTTCTCACCGAAGTTGAGGGGTCCCAGGTCCGACATGCCCCACTCGCAGACCATCTGCCGGGCCATCTCCGTCGCGCGTTCGATGTCGTTGCCGGCGCCGGTCGTGATGTCGTCCTGCGAGAGTTCCTCGGCGACCCGGCCGCCCATCAGGATCGCGATCTGCGCGTCGACGTACTTGCGGCGGTAGGTGTGCTTGTCCTCCGTCGGGAGCTGCATCGTCAGCCCGAGGGCGCGGCCCCGGGGGATGATCGTGATCTTGTGCAGGGGGTCGGACTCGGGCATGAAGGCGGCGACGAGGGCATGACCGGCCTCGTGGTAGGCGGTCACCTCCTTCTCCTGCTCGGTGAGCATCATCGTCTTGCGCTCGGCGCCCATGATCACCTTGTCCTTGGCGAACTCGAAGGAGGCCATGTCGACCTTCTTGTGGTTGCGCCGCGCCGCGATCAGGGCCGCCTCGTTGACGAGGTTCGCCAGGTCGGCGCCGGAGAATCCGGGCGTGCCCCGCGCCAGCACCTGGAGATCGACGTCGGGATCGAGCGGGATGTTGCGGCTGTGAACCTGGAGGATGCCGAGCCGGCCGGCGATGTCGGGACGGTCGACGACGACGCGGCGGTCGAAGCGGCCCGGCCGCAGCAGCGCCGGGTCGAGGACGTCGGGACGGTTGGTGGCGGCGATCAGGATCACGCCCTCGTTCGTCTCGAATCCGTCCATCTCGACCAGCAACTGGTTCAGGGTCTGCTCGCGCTCGTCGTGCCCGCCGCCGAGGCCCGCGCCTCGATGCCGGCCGACCGCGTCGATCTCGTCGATGAAGATGATGCAGGGGGCGTTCTTCTTGCCCTGCTCGAACAGGTCGCGGACCCGGCTGGCGCCGACGCCGACGAACATCTCGACGAAGTCCGAGCCGGAGATGGAGAAGAACGGCACGCTCGCTTCACCCGCGATCGCCCGTGCCAGCAACGTCTTGCCCGTGCCGGGCGGGCCCATCAACAGCACGCCCTTGGGAATCCGGCCGCCAAGCTTCTGGAACTTCTGCGGCTCCTTGAGGAACTCGACGATCTCGGAGAGTTCCTCCTTGGCTTCCTCGACCCCCGCCACGTCCTTGAAGGTGACCTTCTTGCCGGTGGCGTTGAGCAGCTTCGCCTTGCTCTTGCCGAAGGAGAGCGCCCGGTTGCCGCCGCTCTGCATCTGGCGCATGAAGAAGATCCACAGGCCGATGATCAGGAGCAGCGGCCCGTAGGTCATCAGCACGGCGGCCAGCGTGTTCTCTCGCGCGCGCTGGACCTCGATGCGCTCCACGTGTTCGCGCAGCATGGGCACCAGCTCCGGGTAGTTCAGGACCTCGGTGCTGAAGCTGCCGTCGCCGAGACTGTCGCGGGGCGCGTTCTTGTAGGTGCCTTCCACCCTGTAGGTGCTGGCCGTCTCGTCGCCGGTGATTGTGACCTCATCGATCCGGCCCTTCTCGACATCCTCGAGGAACTCGCTGTAGGTGATCTCCCCCCGCTTGGCGGCGCCCTGGCTGAACAGGTTGTAGAGCAGGATCACCATCACGAAGATGGCGGCCCAGAGCAGGAGGTTCTTGAGTGTCGCGTTCATCGGCGGTCGATCGTTCTCATCGCGGAGGAACAACCATGCTCCGGCCAGCGAGATTCCTGTCCCGCAGGCAGCCGGACTGCAACAAGACTGTCACTCCGTCCCCGGTTCTTCAAGCAATTCAATTCTTTGATCCCCGGCGAACGAAGGCTGCCGGAGCACCCGCAGCCGGTCGCCGGACTCCTCCCAGCGCCAGCCGTCGCCGCAGTCGCAGCCGACCGACGATCCGTTGCCGCACCGCCGCTCGAACTGCCGCCGCAGCTCCCGCCGAGCGGCTCGCGTCGGCGGATAGGGCGCGCCGGCCAGACGGTGAAGGCGGGCGAGCGCGGCCGGCCAGAGCGTCCCCGGCAGCCGTGTCAGCGCGCTGGTGTCGATCTCGCAGCACCTGCGACCCGGCCGCGGCTCGAGAGCCTCGTCGAGCAGCCGTCGCACGGTCCGTTCCGCGCCCTGAGCGGCCGCGGCCAGACGGTTCAGCCGGGCGCCCACATCCGGCGTTTCGGCCACCAGGAGCGGCAGCAGGCGGCGGCGCACGAAGTTGCGGCGCGGTCCCGGAGCGCGGTTCGTCGGGTCGTCGACCGGGTGGACCCCCCGTGTGGTCACGTAGCGGAGAAGGCGCCCCGGCTCGAGGTCGAGCAGGGGACGGAGCAGCGGCAGGCCCAGACGGTCCGACACCGGGCGCATGGCCCCGAGACCGGCGGGGCCGCTGCCGAAGAGAATGCGCAACAGCACGGTCTCGGCCTGGTCCAGCCGGTGATGCGCGGTGACGATCGCCTTGGCACCCGCCGACCGGGCGGCGGCAGCGAGGAGCCTGTAGCGCTCCGCGCGGGCCCACTCCTCACCGCTTAAGCCCGGCGGCATCGGGCGCGCGACGCGGAGCTCGAAGGCAACCCCGAGACGTCGGGCGATCCGGCGCGCCGCGCGGGCTCGACCGGCCGACCCTTCATCGAGCCGGTGGTCGACGTGGACCGCCCGGAGCCTGAAGGCGAATCGGGAGGCGCAGGCGCGGAGCGCGATCAGCAGGGCGGACGAATCGGGTCCCCCGGAGAAGGCGGCGAGGACCGTGGATCCGCGGACGGCGCCGGCGACGCCGGGACGGCGGTCGAAGAACGCGGCAACCTCCCGCTCGACGGGGTGGGAGCCATCCTGCGGCGGGGTCGCGTGGTGGCGGTGGAGGGACTCGAACCCCCGACACAGCGGATATGAGCCGCTTGCTCTAACCGGCTGAGCTACACCGCCAGATCGACGCAGAACCCTACCGGAATCGGTCCCCGTTTCGGCATTCCGGCCCGGCGTCTCAGCACCCGCGACCGGTGAGCGCCGCCTGTTCAGGAGGACTGCTTGCGCAGCGAGTTCTGGCAGCTCCGAAACTGGCCGAAGAAGCTGCGCATCGACTCGGAGAGCGCCTCGTCGTTCAACCGGTAGATCACGTTCTGGCCGCGCCGCTGATCGATCACCAGGTCGGCTTCCTTGAGCACCGAGAGATGCCTGGAAATGGTGGGCTGGGAAAGCTCGAACTCGCCCACGATGTCGCCGACGCAACGCTGCTCGTCTTCGAGAAGTCGGAGGATGTCCTGCCGCGTCGAGTCCGAGAGCGCCTTGAAGACCTTCGTCATTCTCCGGGAGCGACGGTGCCGGGGTTCGAATCCGCTCAGCGAACCGCCAAGGCGGACGGGTCGGGGTTCTGTGCTGTTGTCCACGGTCTCAGATCTCCAGAAAGCTGCTAATGAACAGTTGCCCATTATGGCATAACTTTGCCGCCACGTCTCGCAGAAACGGGTCCGATGCGCCGATCGGGCTCCGGTTTCAGGCCCGCGAGTTGAGCCTTCCGGGCACGTTGAGGCCCCTTCGCTGCAGGTCCCGCCGCATGCGGCCGATCACCGTAGCGACCGTCGCCGGCGCCAGTTGGACCACCCTCGCGGCCTCGTGCGAACTCCAGCCGTCCACGACCATTCGCTCGGCAATCCAGGTGTCGCGCAGGCCCGTAGGTCGGCCGCTCGCCACGCACCAGCATTCGCGCCGGAAGTGATCGCGGAGTTCGCGGACGTAGATCTCGTTGAAAGGACTCGCCCCCGCCGCCGGCAACTCCAGCCGGTCGGTGCCGTCGGCCGGCCCCTCAAGGAGATCAAGGCTCAGCTCGGCGGCGGGGTCGCGTTTGAGCGCCCGGCGGGCGCGCAACCAGTCGACCAGGGCGCTGCGCGCCACCCTGCGCAGGTACGACATGATCGTCGTCTCCGTGCGTCCCTTGCATCCGCGCAGCACACGGCGGTTGTTCTGTAGTAGCCGGAGGTAGGTTTCCTGCACGACTTCGTCCAGGAGATCCCGGGTCAGGCGCAGTCCGTAGCTTCGCCCCAACCCGGCGAGCGCGCAGCGCAGCGCCGGTTCGACTCGCTGGACAAGGGGCGCCCAGTCGCCGTCGCGGGCAGCGCACCCGCGCCAGAGCGCCGGGAACTCCTGCGACTCCTCGCACTGGTGTTCATTGGTCTTTGGGTTCATCTTCCGCTCCAGGAAAAAGGAGCGGAGATGCCCAGGCGACGGTCCGGGGGAACCGGGGCGATCCAGCCGGGACGGCCTTACCCACGAGTCGGCAAGGACCGCGCAGCGTAGCACTCTCCGGCGCCTAGTGGGACAGCCGGAGAGCGGAATTCAGCCTCTGAAGCGCTCCGACACGGCGTCCCAATCGACGACGTTCCAGAACGCGTCCAGGTAGTCCGGCCGCTTGTTCTGGTACCTCAGGTAGTACGCGTGCTCCCACACGTCGACGCCGAGCAGCGGAGTCAACCCCTCCATCAACGGCGAATCCTGGTTGGGGCGAGCGATCACCGAGAGACCGTCATCGCCGCTCACCAGCCAACCCCAGCCGCTGCCGAACTGGCCCATCGCGGCGCCCTTGAAGCGCTCCCGGAACTGGTCGAAGCCACCGAAACGGATATCGATCGCGGTCGCCAGGTCGCCGCTGGGCGCGCCGCCGCCATCCGGTCCCATGACCGACCAGAAGAGCGAGTGGTTGGCGTGGCCGCCGCCGTGGTTGCGCACCGCGCCGCGGATCGAGCCCGGCACCTCGTCGATGTTCCGGAGCAGGTTCTCGACGCTCATCGCGGCAAGATCCGGATGCCCTTCCAGTGCCGCGTTGAGGTTCGCGACGTAGACGGCATGGTGCCTGTCGTGGTGTATCTCCATCGTCAGCGCGTCGATGTGCGGCTCGAGGGCGTCGAAGGGATATGCGAGATCCGGAACTTCGTGCATGATCGGTACTCCTGTGAGGAAGTGGTTGGGCAGGCGATTGTGCCACGGAGCGACGCGACCGTGCTCTTCGTTGACGATGTCCGCCGCCTGCCCTAAGATCGCGCGGCCTGCGATGTCCGCCGGGCGGCCGGAGCGCCGGCGCCGGGGAGGTTAGCTCAGGGGTAGAGCACCTGCTTTACACGCAGGGGGTCGCGGGTTCGAATCCCCCACCTCCCACCACGGAGGTCAAGGACGATTCAGGAGTCGGGGAAACGGGAAACGGATTCAGGACGGGGTCGTAGTTCAGCTGGTTAGAATGCCGGCCTGTCACGCCGGAGGTCGCGGGTTCGAGTCCCGTCGGCCCCGCCATTCCGCTCCGCCATTCCCCCGGCCACCGGGCTTCACCAGAGGTGACCACCACGTGAGAGACAAGATCAAGCTCGTATCAAGCGCCGGTACCGGGTACTTCTACACCACGACGAAGAACAAGAAGCTCAGCCGCGAGAAGCTGAAGCTCAAGAAGTACGACCCGAAGATCAGGCGGCACGTCGAGTTCGTCGAAGAGAAGATGCGCTAGGAGTCTGCGCCGCCTTCGGCGGCAGCCGGCCAGCGCACCCAGTGGGCGGCAGGTCCTACTGCTGCGCGACCAGACCGGACACGGGGCTGCCGCCCTGGCCGTCCAGGTCCAGACGCCGGTCGAGGAGATCTTCCGCTTCGTCGAGCAGTTCGAGGGCGCGGGCAAGCTGCGTATCGAGTTCCGCCTGGGCCTTGTACCCCTCGGTCAGGCCGAACGCGGTGTTGAAGATCTCGTAGCGAAGGCGGACCCGCGCGTGGCGGTCCACTTCCGGATCCTCCCGGGCCTCTTCGAGTTCCTCGGCGACGACCAACTCCTCTTCGACGACCCACTGCCAGAACCGCTCCAGGTACTCGTCCGGCACCTGCCAGTCGGTCGATTCGACGCCTTCCTGGTCGCCCGCCTCGAACGGGAAGCGGTGGAAGCCGCTCCGCGACTGCAGACGCCAGATGATGGCCGGCGGCCTGTCCTGCTCGATCACGTAGTCCGGGGTCACTCCACCGCCGCCGAACACCTCGCGGCCCAGGTCGGTGAAGAAGACCGGACGCTCCTCCAACGGAGCCGGGAGCGCGAAGCCCTCCTCCGGCGCATCCTCTCCGTTGCTGCCGTTCGCGTCGTACTCCGTCAAGTAGTCCCAGTACGAGGAGTAGTCACGCTGGATCAGCCTCCCGGAGGGCGTGTAGTAGCGGGCCGTGGTCAGTGCGAGCCCGGCACCGTAGGACAGCTCGTAGACGGTCTGCACCAGCCCCTTGCCCCAGGTCGACGCGCCGACGACCAGACCGACGTCGTGATCCTGGATGGCGCCCGAAACGATCTCGGAGGCGGAAGCGGAGCCGCCGTTCACGAGCACGACGAGGGGCAGGCCGAGCGGCTCGTGGCGACCGCTGGAGCGGTACGTCTGGTGGGAAGTGTCGATGCGGCCGCGGGTTTCGACGATCGTGCTGCCGGGGGGCACGAACTGATCGGACACCTCGATCGCCTGGTCGAGGAGGCCGCCGCCGTTCTCCCGCAGGTCGAGAACGAGACGCTCCATGCCCTGCTCCCGGAGACTCGCCAGGGCCCGTTCGAGTTCATCGCCGGTCGAGCGCGAAAAGTCGTTGACCAGGACGTAGCCGACGCCCGGCTTCACCATGTGAACGTGGCGAACGGTCTCCTGCGGGATCTCGGCCCGGGTCACGGTGACGACCAGGGGCTCATCGAGACCCGGACGGAGCAGGGTGACGGTGACGTCGGTCCCCTTGGGGCCCTTGAGATTGCGGATCGCCTCGTTCGGACTCATCTCCTCGGTCGGCTCGCCGTCGATGAGGTGGATGATGTCGCCGGCGCGGATTCCCTTCTCGTAGCCCGGCGTACCTTCGATCGGCGAGATGACCGTCAACCGGTTGTTGCGCGTCCCCACGTAGATGCCGAGGCCGTAGAACGAACTCTGCTGCCGTTCCCGCATCGAGTCGTAGGCCACCGGCGGCAGGAAGCTGGTGTGCGGATCGAGGCTGCGCAGCATGCCGCCGATCGAGGCGTAGATCAGGTCGCGGTAGGTGACCTCGGGCACGGCGTAGTGCGCGTGCGCCGCCTCGATCAGGTCCGTGTACTCGCGAACGGGCGCCAACTCGCCGCTGCCCACCGCCAGCAGGTGGCCGCCGGCCAGCCCGCCAACGAGAACGGCCGTGACGAAGAGGACGAGTGCGAGGTTGCGCCAGGGTTGCTTCACGATGGTTCCGTGTCGTTGTTCCGCCTCGAGCCGCGCCGGTCGGCCAACCGCCCGGTTTGGCGAAGCGGGCATTGTAACAGTGAGCCAGTCGTGCGGGTTGGCGTATCATGCCGTCCCATGTTCGGCCCGATCGGCATGCAGGAGATGCTGTTCATCATGGCGGCCGCTCTGCTCATCTTCGGCCCCCGGAAGCTGCCTGAACTGGGCCGCACGCTGGGCCGCGGCATGGCCGAGTTCCGGCGTGCCACGAGCGACCTGAAGCGCTCGATCGACGTCGAGCTCGACGAAGAGAAGCGACCGCCGCCGCCGCGCCGA
The DNA here is from genome assembly GCA_026708285.1 of Acidobacteriota bacterium. GTDB lineage: Bacteria > Acidobacteriota > Thermoanaerobaculia > Multivoradales > Multivoraceae > Multivorans. The sequence continues at coordinate 25,210 of JAPOVF010000029.1, read as the reverse complement.
ATCGACAAGAGCAAGAAGGCCGCGGCGTCGGAGGGTTCCAGGAAGACCGCGGGCGCGGACGACTCGAAGAAAGCGGGCGAATCGGGCGCCCGGACGCCCAGTGACCCCGCCGCCTGAAGAGCCCGAACAGGGACAGCCGACCGAAGAGTCGGAACCGGAGCGGCTGCCCCCGACGCAGCCCGCCCGCAGAAAATCTGAGGAGGACGAAGAAGAACTCCCGCGGATGACGCTGCTCGAGCACCTCGACGAGCTGCGCCGCCGCATCCTCCGCACGCTGATCGTCGTCGTCGTCGCGTTCTTCGGCTGCTTCGCGTTCGCCGAAGAGATCTACAACGTGCTGGCGAGGCCGATCGAGCCCCACGTCGATCAACTCGTGTTCGACGGCGTCACGGATCCGTTCATCGTCTTCGTGAAGGTGGCGCTCCTGGCCTCCGTCTTCGTCACCTCCCCCTATCTCGTCAGCCAGCTCTGGGGTTTCGTCTCGCCGGGGCTCTACCGGCGCGAGAAGCGCTACGCGATCCCCTTCATCTTCTTCGGCTCCTTTTTCTTCCTGGGCGGGGGCGCCTTCGGCTACTTCGTCGCCCTGCCCTTCGCGACCGAGTTCCTGATCAACATGGGTCTCAACAGCGAATGGGGCGCCGACATCCGGATCGAGCGCTACTTCAGCTTCGCGGTCAACGTCCTGCTCGGTCTGGCGGTCATGTTCCTGCTCCCGATCGTCATCTTCATGCTGTCGCAGCTCGGCATCGTGACGCCGCGTTTCCTGATGCGCCACTTCCGCTGGGCGGTGCTGATCATCGTCATCCTCTCCGCCGCGATCACGCCGACCCCGGACGCCATCAACATGACCATCGTGGCGGGGCCGACGCTTCTCCTCTACCTGCTCGGTGTCGGCGCCTCGGCCCTGGTCCAGCGCCGCCGCAAGCGTCTCGAGAAAGAGGCCGAAGAGGAGTGGGCCGGCTAGGGGCTCCGGTCCGGCGGACTTCTCTACATGCGGATGGCATGACGCCGCTGCGGGCGTCGCAGGCCGGTGCCCTGCCTCCGGGCACCGGCAACCAGCCCAGTCGGGGCAGGAGGGGTCGGCTCCCAGGTGCCTCTGAACGAGCGACGGCCGGCGACATCGAACCAACCGACGCCGAACCGGAGCGAGTGAAGCGGAGTGAGCGCCACCCCCTCCCATCTCCTCTCAAGCGCTCACGTCATCCTGGGAGCCGAGCCCTCCTGCCCCAAGACGGGCGGGTGCGTCCGACGCCCCAGCGTCCGGAGTCCGGATGCCGGCCAGAAGGCCGGCGCACCCAGTGGGTGCCGGCTACGAAACCGGGCCCAGCGCCTCGACGATGAGGTCGACGAGTTCGCGGGCGGCGCCGCGGCCGCCGGGGGCGTCGAGGACGAGGTCGACGTTGTCGCGGACTTCAGCCACCGCGTCGGCCGGGGCGACGGACAGGCCGGCGGCGCGCAGCACGGGCAGGTCGACCAGGTCGTCGCCGACGTAGGCCACTTCGGAGGCTTCGAGCCCGCGACGCTCGAGCAGGTCGGCAAAGGCCGCGGCCTTGTCGCGGCGGCCGAGGAGCACCTCGTCGAAGCCCAGGTCGGCGGCGCGGCGGGCGACCGCGGGGGAGTCTCTCCTGGAGCTCAGGAGGCCGACGCCGAGGCCCGCGTCGCGCGCACGCTTGACGGCGACGCCGTCTCTCGTGTCGAACGCCACCGCGATCTCGTCGCCGAGGTAGTAGAGGCGGCCGTCGGTGAGCACGCCGTCGACGTCGAAGAGGAGGAAACGGAGGCGCAGGACAACGGAGGAGAGCATCGTGGACATCGGCGGCTACTTTCGGCGCAGGCCCCAGAGATCGTGGATGTGGACGAGGCCGCGCAGGCGGCCGTCGCCGTGGCAGATGAACAGGGACGTGATCCGGTGCCGTTCCATCGCCGCCAGGGCGACGGTGACCAGGGCGTCGGGCTGGATCGTCTTCGGTTCGGGCGTCATGTAGTGGCAGACGGCGCGGTCCAGGAAGGCGCCGCCGGCCGACTCGCCAGCAGCCGGATCCGTGTTCAGCAGGCGTCGCAGGTCCCCGTCCGAGACCACGCCGCAGAGACCGCCCGCGTCGTCGACGATCGCGGTGATGCCGAACGACTTCTCGGTCATCTCGAACAGGGCCTCGCGCATCGAGGCCTGGAGCCCGACCTGGGGCACGGCGGCGCCGGCGTGCATGACCTGATCCACCGTCATCAGCCGGCGGCCGAGCTCGCCGCCGGGATGAAGGGTGGCGAAGTCCTCGAGGGTGAACCCGCGCGCCTCGAGCAGCGCCATCGCGAGCGCGTCGCCCAGCGCCAGGGTGGCGGTCGTCGATGCGGTCGGCGCCAGGTTCAGGGGGCACGCCTCCTGGTCGATCGCAGCCGAGAGGTGGATGTCGGCACGCTCGGCGATCGGACTCTTCGCGGCCCCGGTGACGGCGATCAGGGGCACGCCGCGCCGGTGCAGCACGTCGATCATCCGCAGCAGTTCTTCCGTGCCGCCGGAGGTCGAGGCGGCCAGAACCACGTCGCCCGGCACGATCATGCCCAGGTCGCCGTGGATCGCCTCGGCCGGATGGATGAACAGGGCGGGCGTGCCGGTCGAGGCCAGGGTGGCCGCCACCTTCTTCATCACGTGGCCGCTCTTGCCCATGCCGGTGCAGATCACCCGTCCCCGGCAGTCGCGCATGCGCCGCACCGCCTCGCTGAAGGAGTCCTCGAGTTGCCCGATCAGGCCCCGGATCGCCGACGCCTCGAGTTCGAGGACGGCGCGGGCGATCTCCAGGCTTCGCTGTCGGCTCACCTTCCGGCTCCTAGACCCAGGGGCCCTCGGCGACGCGAGAGCGGTGAATCTCGAGCGCCGACAGGAGCAGCTTCTCGGCGCGTTCCAGCGGCAACTGGGTCTCCCGGTCGCACCGCGCGCTGTCCGGGTCCGGATGCGTCTCGAGATAGAGGCCGGCGGCGCCGGCGGCGATCGCGGCGCGGGCCAGCGGCTCCGCGAAGCGGCGGTCGCCGCCGCTTTCCTTCTCGCGGGCGCCGGGCAACTGCAGCGAGTGCGTCACGTCGTAGAGGACGGCGATCCGGTGCTCGGCGAGGAGCTCGAAACTGCGCATGTCGACGACCAGGTTGTGGTACCCAAAGGAGCTGCCGCGCTCGGTCACGGCGATCCGCGCGTTGCCGGTGGCGCGCGCCTTGTCGACCACCCGCACCATGTCGGCCGGGGCCATGAACTGGCCCTTCTTGATCAGGAGCGGCCGCCCGGTGGCGGCCGCCTCGACGACCAGGTCCGTCTGGCGGCAGAGGAAGGCGGGGATCTGGAGCACGTCGCAGACCCGGGCGGCTTCGGCGCACTGGCCCGGCTCGTGGACATCGGTCAGGACCGGCAGGCCGGTCGCCTCCCTGACCTCCGCCAGCGCCGCCAGGCCTTCGGTAAGCCCCGGGCCCCGGAAGCTGTCGCCGGAGCTGCGGTTCGCCTTGTCGAACGAGGACTTGAAGACGATCGGCAGCCCGAGGCGATGGCTCATCGCCTGGATCTGCTGGCCCACGCTCACAAGCCAGTCGCGGCCCTCGATCACGCAGGGACCGGCGATCACGGGCAAGCCGCCGCGACCGAGGACGATTCCCGGCGCGAGTTCGAAGCCTTCCGCGGTCACGGTTCCCGGGACAGCCTCAGTTTGCTTCGGCGCCGCCGGAAGGAAACTCGTCCCCGGCGCTCGCCGACGCCGCCGCGGTCCGCTGCTTCTGCTCGACCGCCGCCCGGATGTAGGAGATGAACAGCGGGTGCGGATCGGCCGGACGCGACCTGTATTCGGGGTGGAACTGGCAGCCGAGGAACCAGGGGTGGTCCGGAAGCTCCACGATCTCGACGAACTTGCCGTCGGGGCTCCGGCCGGAGACGACGACTCCGGAGTCCTGGAGCGCCCCGAGGTACTTCTGGTTGACTTCGTAGCGGTGCCGGTGGCGCTCGCTGATCAGCAACCGGCCGTCTTCCGCCGTGGACGCGCCTCCGTAGACCTCCGCGGCGAGAGTGCCCTCCTCGACCACGCAGGGATAGGCGCCCAGCCGCATCGTGCCTCCCATCTCCTCGACTCCGAGCAGGTCACGCAACTTGTAGATCACGGGATCGGCCGCCACCTCGTCGAACTCCGTCGACTGCGCGCCTTCCATGCCGCAGGCGTTGCGCGATAGCTCGATCACCATGCACTGCATGCCGAGGCAGATGCCGAACATCGGCACCCGCTGCTCGCGGGCGTACCGGATCGCCCGGATCTTCCCCTCGACCCCGCGCGGGCCGAAGCCGATCGGCACGAGCAGGCCGTCGACCTCGAACAGCTCCTGCGGCCAGGACTCCGTCTCCAGGTCCTCCGCGTTGATATAGACCAACTGGACCTCGACGTCGTTCGCGATGCCGCCGTGCATCAGGGCTTCGTTCAGGCTCTTGTAGGCGTCGGGCAGTTCCACGTACTTGCCGACGATGCCGATCCGCACCTGGCCCTGCGGGTGGCGGATGCGGTGGACCATGCGTTCCCACCCGGCCAGGTTGCGCGGCGAACCCGGCAGGCTGAGCAGGTCCATGAGGGACTCGTCGAGGCCCTCGCGGCAGAACATCAGGGGCACCTCGTAGATCGTGTCCACGTCGCGTGCGGCAATCACGTTGTGGGTATCCACGTTGCAGAAGAGGGCGATCTTCGCCTTCATCTCGTCCGGCAGGTCGCGGTCCACCCGGCAGAGCAGGATGTCCGGAGAGATGCCGATGGCCCGCAACTCGCGCACCGAGTGCTGGGTGGGCTTCGTCTTCTGTTCGTCGGAAGCGGCGATGTACGGCACCAGGGTGAGGTGGAGATTGACGGCGTTGGTGCGACCCAGTTCCTGGCGAAACTGCCGGATCGCCTCCAGGAAGGGCAGCGACTCGATGTCGCCGACGGTGCCGCCGATCTCGACCAGCACGACGTCCGCGCTACCCGCCAGCCGGCGCATTCCCGCCTTGATCTCGTCCGTCACGTGGGGAATGACCTGGACCGTGTTGCCGAGGTAGTCGCCCCTGCGCTCCTTGTTGATCACCGCCTCGTAGATCTTGCCGGTCGTGTAGTTGTGCTTCTTGCTCGTCTTGCAGGTGGTGAACCGCTCGTAGTGCCCCAGATCGAGATCGGCCTCGGCGCCGTCGTCGGTGACGAACACCTCGCCATGCTGGTAGGGGGACATCGTCCCCGGATCGACGTTCACGTAGGGGTCGAGCTTCATCATCTCGACGGTGAAGCCACGGGCCTCGAGAATCGCTCCCACCGAGGACGCGGCCACGCCCTTGCCGAGCGAGGACACGACGCCGCCGGTGATGAAGATGTACTTGGTTGCCATGGCGTGTGCTCCCGTCCTTCCTATGGATTCTCTTCCGTCCGCATCGCCAGAATCCGCCGCTCGGCGAGCGCCAGGTCCGCCGGCGTGTCGACTCCCAGCGGCGCCTCGTCCACCGGCAGCACGCGGATGCGGACGCCGTTCTCGAGCGCGCGGAGCTGCTCCAGCTTCTCGGAGCGCTCGAGCGGCGAGGCCTCGAGCTCGGCGATCCGCAGCAGCACCTCGCGGCGGTAGCCGTAGACGCCGACATGCAGGAGGACCGGCGCCGCCGGGGTGTCGTCCAGGGGAAGCCGGCGAAAGGGGATCCCGGCGCGGCTGAAGTAGAGGGCGTAGCCGTCTCCTCCGCACACGACCTTGACCTGGTTGGGATCCCGCAGGGCCTCCTCGTCAACCTCGGCGGCCAGGGTGACCATCTCCTCGCCGTCCTCCGCGCGCAGGTGCTCGGCGAGGTGCGTGATCGCCGAGGGATCGAGCAGGGGCTCGTCGCCCTGCACGTTGATCACCGCGTCGGCGCGCCAGCCCCGCGCCGCCCAGGCGATCCGGTCCGTGCCGCTACGGCAGTCCGCCGGCGTCATCTGGCTTCTTCCGCCGAAGCCCTCGACCGTCCGGCGAATGTCCTCATGGTCCGTCAGCACGACTACGGCGTCGAGACCCGACGCTTCGCTCGCCCGTCGGTAGACATGCTCGATCATGGGGCGGCCGCAGATCGGCAGCAAGGCCTTCCCGGGCAGTCGAATCGAGCCATACCGGGCAGGAATCGCACAGACGATACCGGTGGCGTCCGATACGGGCCGAGCACTCGACACGGGCGACCCTACCCGCGCGGCGCGCCGCCGGTCAAACCGCCGGGGCGGACGCCGACCGTCGGGCCGATACGCTCCAAGGGTGTACCGGACCCTGCCCGTTTTCGCCGCACTCGCCGCCTGCCTGCTGGCCGGGTGCCGGGACGCTTCGCCACCGACCGGCGAAGCGGAGTGGATCTGGCCCGAGGCCGCAGCCGCGGACGCCGGGCAGCCGGCGGCCTACCTGCTGCTGGCCGACTTCGGACTGGACCAGGCACCCTCGGAGAAGGCGCGCCTGTTCGTGACCGCCGACCGCGAGTACGCGGTGCATCTGAACGGCCATCAGATCGCCCGCGGCGGTTTCCGGCGCGGCGAGCCCATCGACGAGGTCCAGGTCGCCCACCTGTTGCGCGCCGGCGCCAACCGTCTGACGATCGAGGTGCGCACGCCCTACGGCGACGGCGGCGCGCTCGCCGGCATCGAGCTCGCCGACGGATCGATGCCCGTCACTACAGACTCCACCTGGCGTTTCCAGGAGACCTGGGATCCGCTCCTGGTGAAGGGCGCCGCACCGCTTGGGGACGGCCCTGAACCGGGGACCGTTCGCTCCTGGGGGCGGCCGCCCGTGGGCCGCTGGGGCCGCGTGGTCCGCGGCGAGCTGGCGAGGCCCGAGCCGATCTGGCGGGCCGCCTTTCCGCACCGCATCGTCCGCGTGTCCACGGCCCCCGGTCTCGACGTCCCGCCCGGCGAGCGATCGGCGTTCCGGGTGGACTTCGGCCGCGAGGTCACCGGGGTGCTCGAGCTGGAGTTCCGACCGGGAAGCGCCGTCGGTGCCGGCCGGCTCAAGTTCTGCCTCGGCGGCGAGTGTGAGTGGCGAACGCTCGTGCTGACCGCCGGACGGCCGGCATGGAGGGACTCGGCCTCGCGTACGTTCGACACTGTTGAGGTGTATGGGTTGAAGGAGCTTCGGGCGGTGCGGGCGCGTAGCTAGAAGGTGCCGGCCTTCGGCCGGCGCGTGTTTCTGGCCGCCTCCGGCGGCGAGCGGACCAGAGGGTCCGCGCACCCAGAGAACGGGCGCAGTGCGGCGGGGTTTTCTACATGCGGGTGCCATGACGCCGCTGCAGCGCTTGCGGTCGCCGCTCCGCGGCGGCGTGTTTCTGGCCGCCTGCGGCGGCAAGCGGACCAGAAGGTCCGCGCACCCAGAGAGCCACCCCGGTGTAGCGGGCTTCTCTACATGCAGATGGCATGGCGCCGCTGCGGGCTATCTCAACTGCAGCAGGGCCTCCCGCGGAACCCCACGACCGTTCTCTGGGTGCGCGGACCTTCTGGTCCGCTTGGGGCGAAGCCGCGCAGCGGCGTAGCCCCAGGAACACAGCCGCCGGCCGCAGGCCGGCGACCTTTCTCCCCACCGCCAACCCGACGAACGCGCCGCCGGACTTCCTACGGCTCCTCCCACACGATGCCGGACGGCGGTTCGAAGCGGCCGGGGGCCGCGCCGCTGCGGTAGTCGCCGACGACGAAGCGGTTCTCGTTGCGCTGGGCGTCGTAGTAGGTCAGTTCGCGCAGCCGTTGCTGGCGGCGATCGATCACGACCTGCACGAGGGCGACGTCTTCGCTCGGCACGAGCGGGCGCAGGACCACGAGCACCCGATCGTCCGGCGCGGGGCCGGTTTCCGCCTCGTACCGGTCCCTGAGATCGTCGGTGGTGAGCAGGAAGAAGTCCAGCCCCGGGGCGGGCTGCTCGGAGAGGTCGTGGCGCTGGCCGACCGTCTCGCCCGGATTCCAGTGATGCACCGTGCGGTCGCACAGCAGGAAGGCCTTCTCGAACGGCGGCGAGTAGTCCCAGCGCAGGCAACCCGGCAGGTCGACGGCCAGGTCGCCGCGTTCCGTCTCGCCGTCCTCCGGATCGAAGCCGTAGGGGACGTAGGTCTGGACGAAGCCCGCCGAGAGCGGCGACTGCGTCTCGAGCGAACGCCGGAACTCCTCGAGAACGCCCCACGGATCGTCGGCGGACGCCGGCCCGGCGGCCACAAGGCAGAGGGCCGCGAGGACGGGGGCCGCCGTTCGCGCGGGCCGCATCAGTGCTTGAAGTGGCGGCGCCCGGTCAGGAGCATGGCGACGCCGTGCTCGTCGGCGGCCGCGATCACGTCGTCGTCACGAACCGAGCCGCCCGGCTGGACGATCGCCCCGACGCCCGCCTCGGCGAGGGTGTCGACTCCGTCCCGGAAGGGGAAGAAGGCGTCCGAAGCGGCGACCGTGCCGGCCAGGGGGAGCTGCGCCTTGTCGAGCGCGATCCGGCAGGAATCGACGCGACTCATCTGGCCGGCGCCGATGCCGACGGTCTGGCGCTCGTTGGTGACCACGATCGCGTTCGACTTCGTCGCCCGGCACACCCGCCAGGCGAAGTCGAGCGCGCGCAACTGCGCCTCGTCCGGCTGCGCCCGCGTGGGACAGGTCCACTCCCGCGGGTCTTCGGGAGCGCTGTCGAGGTGCTGGGCGATGAAACCGCCGTCGACGGCTCGCAGCTCGTAGGCGCCGTCAGCCGCCGAGAACGGCGGACACTCGAGCAGGCGGAGGTTCTTCTTGCGGCCAAGCCGCTCGAGCGCGGCGTCGTCGAAGGAGGGAGCCACGATGACCTCGACGAACAGCTTCGCCATCGCCCCGGCCAGGGGCTCCGGGAACGGCCGGTTGACCGCGATGATCGAGCCGAACGCGGAAACCGGGTCGCAGGCCAGGGCCCGTTCGTAGGCCTCGACGAGAGAAGCGCCTCGTCCGACGCCGCACGGATTGTTGTGCTTGACGATGACCACAACCGGATCGTCATCCGCCGCACCGAACAGCGCCGACAGCTTCCGCGCCGCGTCCGCATCGAGCATGTTGTTCCACGAGAGTTCCCGGCCCTGGAGTTGCCGGAAACCACCCAGAACGCCGCCGCCTCCGACCTCCCGGTAGACGGCCGCTCCCTGGTGCGGGTTCTCGCCGTAGCGCGGCGCCAGCACCTGCTCGAGTTCCAGCCGGACGGACTCCGGCAGGGGTGAAGGCTCGTCGCGGGCGGACGCCCCTGTGCCGTTCGCCAGCCAGTCGGCGATCGCGGTGTCGTAGCTCTGCGTGTGCCGGAACGCCTTGAGCGCCAGTTCGCGCCGGAGCTCTTCCGGCAGGCCACCCTCGGAACGAAGGGTCTCGAGGATCCGCGGATAGTCGGCCGGGTCCACGGCCACCGCCACGTTGGCGAAGTTCTTCGCCGCGGCGCGGACCATGCTCGGTCCGCCGATATCGATCATCTCCACGGTGCTGTCGACGGTCGCATCCGGCTTCGCGGCCGCGGCCGCGAAGGCGTACAGGTTCACGGCCACGAGGTCGATCGGCGGGATCTCGTGCTGCTCCAGTTCGGCCTGGTGTTCCGGCCGGCGCCGGTCGGCCAGGATGCCGCCGAAGATCCGGGGGTGCAGACTCTTGACGCGGCCGTGGAGGATCTCGGGGTGTCCGGTCACTTCGGACACCGCGGTGACGGCTACTCCGTGCTCCGCGAGCTGCCTGGCGGTGCCGCCGGTCGAGACGATCTCGACACCGAGCTCCGCCAGCCCCGAACCCAGATCCTCAAGGCCCGCCTTGTCGAAGACCGAGACCAGTGCGCGGCGAACGGGGAGCATCGGGGTCGGCGCAGCGTAGCACGCTGATTGACTGGCTCGCTCCATGCCTGTTAGAACACCCTGCCCGGCCTGACCCGGCGTGCGACTTGCCCAGGTAGCTCAGTTGGTAGAGCACCTGACTGAAAATCAGGGTGTCGGTGGTTCGAATCCGCCCCTGGGCACCACTCGACTTCCCCCGCCGCCGTCCGAATCCGCAGGAAATCCGCAGACGGCGGCAAACCCGGCACTTCCATGTTGCGAGGGTCAAGTTACAGAGCCTCAGACACTTAGGACTCCTTCGGAAGCACCGGGCCGAGAAGCTCGGCAGGCGCTGTCTTGACACGACCTTCATGCGCCCTATACGTTGTTTGCCGGATAGGGACTGTGACCAAGGATCGCAACCCAATCCACCGGTCCAAGAGACGCGACCCTCGGATCGGAGCTTGAGAAGGGCGAAAGTCACGTTCGCGTGGTGGGCGCGCTTCCAGAGTGAGGGTCGGAAGGTCACGACTCGAAAGCCGGGCTCGGCGGCGGAAGCCGCTTGGAGCCGGGGGACACCGAGGCGCAAGCCGAGGAGATCCTGACGCCATGAAGCTTCAGCCGGCGAGTGGCTCCCGTAGCCGAAGGCTTCCCGGGGGGCGGCAAAGAGAGGCGCAAGCCTCACGGAGCCAAAGCCAGGGAGGCGGCTTCAGGGAAGCGACCGGCCGGAAACTGCCCGGCAGCAGCGGAAGGCCGATCGCCAACTGAAGCGCTTCATCGGCAGACGCTTCGGGGGCTTCGTCGTGAGACCCGACCAGTCGAGCGACGAAGTACCCCAGGGGCGCCAGGTCGAAGGAGAGAGACGCTAGGGAGTCCCCGCGGCGGCGGGCCGCAACGTGATCGGTTCCAAGGCGCAAGCCGGGGGACTGGACACAAAGCGGAACGGCGGCGTGGACCTTTCGGCCACCCGAGCCGGAGGGTTGACCGGGAAGGCGCAAGCCGGAGCGGGAAACCCGAAGGGAAGGGAGGACGGGAGGGAGTCCCGGCGAAACCCGGAAGGGGCTGGAGGGGCCGCAAGGTTCCACCGCCGGAGCCGCAAGGCAAAGGTGCCCGGGCCCGAACGGAGGATCGGTGGCGCGCGAAGCGCTCCGCGACCGGATGCCCGCCAAGCTGAGGGTCGAGGAAACGCTAGCGAGGGAAGGGAGACTCAGGTCGATTCGGGCGAGAACCCCGGAGCGGTCCCTATCCTCTTTTTTTGGCCCCGGAACGTAGCACAACGGTGCCTTAAGTGCAAGTTCCTCAGTAAGTTACGCGGAAACCGGGTTCACGGGTCACGAACGGGTCACGCAACTGTCACGCACCGCCTGGAACGGTCCGTGCGTAGTCTTAGCGGTCCGTGCGTAGTCGAGTTTTGTGCCCTCTAAAAGCGGGGCCCTAGAATCGGAACCAGAGTTTCGGGGATCAGAAACACCAGACAGGGGCTCAACCGTAGCTATCCAGGGGCTACGTCATGCAGCGCGATAACGGCACATCGCACGAGGAGAACCGCGCCGGGAACCAGGAGGGCAGGTTCCCCGTACGCCCTTGCCGGCTCCTGTTCGGAGACTTCCGCTTCGATCCCGAGTCCCTGGAACTCTCCGGCCGCGGCCGCACGGTACGGCTCCAACCGCAGCCCGCCCGGCTCCTCGAGCTCCTGATCGCGCACCGCGGGGCCGTCGTCTCGCGCGAGGCCGTCCGCCGCCATCTCTGGCCCGACCAGGTCCACGTCGAGTACGACCAGAGCATGAACTCCTGCGTGAAGCGGATCCGCGTGGCACTCGGGGACAGCGCCGACACGCCCGAGTACATCGAGACGCTGCCCCGCCTCGGCTACCGCTTCCTCAAGCCGGTGAGCGAGATCGGTGACGACGACGAACCGGCGCTCCCCCGGGCAGGGGCGGGCCGGCGCGCCCGGCCTTTCGCCGCCGGCGCGCTCGCCGCTCTCGGGGCGGTCCTGGGAGTCGTCGCGACGATCCTCGTCTGGCGCGCCCTCGACTCCGAACCGTCCAACGCGAACGAGCCGCCGCGGCCGGTGCTCGTGGTGCTGCCCTTCACGCCGGTGGAGACCTGGTCCGGCGCGGACTCGTTCCGCGAGGGCCTGGAGCAGGAACTGATCACGTCGCTAGGCCGGCAGGCGTCCGATCGGCTGGCGGTCGTTTCGCGCGACCTCCGCCCGTTCTCGGGCCCCGGCGGCCGAGCAAGGCGGATTCGCGCCGACTATCTGCTCGACGGTCGGGTGCAGAGGCAGCAGGATCGCCTCCGGGTCTGGGCCCGCCTGCTCGTGGCCGACGACGGGACCGTCCTCTGGACCGAGTCCTACGACGGCGCCGAGAGCGACATCCTGGTCTTCGGGGCCGAGGTGGGTTCGAAGATCGCCGACGCGGTCGTCACGCACCTGACCCAGGTGGAACCGTCCTCGTGACCCGCGGCTGGGAGCCGTGGCGCCACGAACCCGGACGGCCGGGGAGCCGGAGAGCCGCTTCGAGTTCCTCCAGGAAGCGGCTGCGTGGAATCTCCTCGGCGCCGAACCGGAGCATGTGCTCCGTGACCTGCTGGCAGTCCACGAACGCGTAGCCCCACTGCTCGAGGCAGCGAACCAGGCGAACCAGCGCGATCTTGGACGAGTTCGAGCGCCGGGTGAACATGGATTCGCCGAAGAACGCTCCGCCGATCGCAACCCCGTAGAGGCCGCCCACCAGCTCGCCGCCCCGCAGACATTCGACCGAGTGGGCGTGGCCGAGCCGATGCAGGCGTTCGAACGCATCGATCAGAGGCCCCGTGATCCAGGTGCCCTCCTGCCCCGCGCGCGGGTTCTCCGCGCAGGCCACGATGACCTCCCTGAAGCGTGTGTCGATCGCGACCTCGAACGGCTCGCGCCGCAGTTCGCGCCGAAGACTGCGAGACACTCTGAACCGCCCCGGATAGAGCACCAGGCGCGGATCGGGCGAGAACCACAGCATGGGCCCACGGGGCCCCAGAAGCGGCCAGGGGAAGATGCCGGACCGGTAGGCCGCGAGCAGCCGTTCGGGCTCGAGGTTCCCGCCCGCCGCGAGCAGTCCGCTCGGATCCGCCAGGTGTGGCGAAGGGAAGGCGATGCGCGAGTCGTCGAGCCAGAAGGGCCCCCGGCGGTCCATCACCGGGCAGATTACCGCCAGCGGCGCCGGCGCTGGAGCTAGACGTTGAAACGGAAGTGGACCACCTCGCCGTCCCGGACACGGTAGCCCTTGCCCTCCAGACGGAGGGTCGCGCGTTCGCGGCAGGCCGCGAGCGATCCGGCATCGATCAGCTCATGCCACTCCACTACCTCGGCGCGAATGAAGCCCCGCTCGATGTCGGAATGGACGGTGCCCGCGGCCTTGAGCGCCGTGCTGCCCCGGCGGATCGTCCACGCGCGAACCTCGTCGTCGCCGACGGTGAAGAAGGAGATCAGTCCCAGCAGCTCGTAACCCGCCCGCACCACCCGGACCGCGCTCGGCTGGTCAAGGCCCGCTTCGGCCAGAAAGGCGCCCTGATGGCTTGGGTCGAGGCGGGAGATCTCCTCCTCCAGGCTGGCGCCGACGGCAAGGATCCGGGTGCCCGGCGGCGCTTCAATCCCGGCGACCGCCGCCGGGTCGCCCGCGACGTCCTCGTCGACGTTCAGGACGACCAGCATCGGTTTCAGAGAGAGCAGGCCGTAGCCGCGAAGCCGCTTCTCCTCCTCCGTATCCAGTTCCAGGCGTCGCAACGACGTTTCCGCCTCGAGCGCCGGCAGAACGCGGTCCGACAGCAGGGTGCGCTCGCGCTTTTCCAGATCGGTGAGACCTCTCTTCCGGGCCTGAACGAGGCGCTCCAGGCGCCGCTCCACGACTTCGTAGTCCGCGAGAATCAGCTCCAGGTCGATGGCCGCGATGTCGCGCCGCGGGTCGACGCCACCCGACGGGTGCAGGAGTTCCGGGTCCTCGAAGGCGCGCACGACGTGGACCAGGCCATCCATCGTCCGCAGCTCCGCCAGGTCCAGGGTCTCGCCACGGCCCCGGTCGATACCCGGCACATCGACGAACCGCACCTTGGCCGGGACGAACCGCCGGGGCTGGTAGAGATCCCGGAGCCTCTCCAGGCGCCGGTCCCGCACCACCGCGACTCCCAGGTTCGTCGTCTTCGAGGCCCGGAACTTTCCGGTCGCCTGGCGGGAGGCGGTGAGCGCATTGAACAGCGCCGTCTTCCCCGCCTTCGGCAGGCCCAGGATGCCGAGCTGCATGTTCGCGCCCCTGGCTCAGAGGCTGGCGCCGAAGTTCGCCGCGAGGATGGCCAGGTCCTCGCCGTCCACCTGCCCGCTGCCGTCGAGATCGGCATCGGCGTCGAACCGACGCGACGCCGAGCCCGCACCGAAGGCGAGGCCCAGGAACACCAGGTCGCGGCCGTCCACGCGACCATCCCGATCGACATCGCCCGGCGGCCGGACGGCGCCCTCCACCAGGAAGCGGCCCAGCAGGCGGTCGTAGACGTTGCCCTCGGCATCGCCGGCGCGCAGGGACAGCGTCACCACACCCGCAAGCGGCTCCGCCGCCGAAACACGCCAGTGCAGCCAACGTCCGTCGTCCCCGACACCGGGCGCCGGCGCCGGGGAACCATCGACCATGAGCAAGGCCGAACCCGGGTCGATTGCGCTCCCGAAGTCCGTCACCTCGACCTCCACGACACTCGTCGGCGAAACCCCCTCGGCGCCGTGCGCGGGAATCAAGAGCGTCGGCACCGGTGGAACCTGGTCCATGGCCTGGAGCACGTCGTGGAAGGCCGAGGCGAGAAGATCGTAGCCGGCACTGTTCGGGTGCCCGACCGCATCCTCCGTGCCCGCGTAGTAGTACGCGTGGAACAGCCGCCTCCGTGTACTGAAGATCTCGAACGGATCGACCAGGCCGCGGCCTCGACTCGCCGCCAGCCGCCGGATGGACTGCACCAGGTCCTGGTTCTGCACGTTGTTCGGATCGAAACGGGCATTCGGCAAGCGGGGAATCACGGTGGCGTGGTACGTCGTCCAGTCCGCGGCGGACGCTCGGGCGGCCATCTGATCCAGGTTGAACAGGGTTGTTTCGGCTGAGATGCCGCGGCTGATGTCGTTCGTGCCCTCCATCAGCAGCAGGCAGTCGCCGGGCTCCGCGAGCACGTCGTCGATCCGTGCCAGACCTTCCGGCGTCCGTTCGGCGCCGACACCGCGGTTGTCGACCACCAGGCCTGGCACCAGAGCTTCGAGACGGGGCGGATAGCCCGCTTCCGCGCGCCCCGGATCGTCACCGACACCGGCCGTGATGCTGTCGCCGAATGCCTTGCAGTGACTCGGCATCTGCGCGGCCGCGGGTGCGCCCAGAACCAGCAGCGCGGCGGCGAGTACGCCGGCCCGCAGGAGGTTTCGAGGGCGCCTGGAGAAGCAGTTACCAGTCAAGCGCGGGAATGTTACAGGCGCGAACGCGACCCTCTGGTGGGTTCCTTTCGGCCCGTTTATCTGCTATTCTGCATGTTTCTACGTGTCATTGCGATCTCCACGGCAAAGGAGAAACCCGATGATGAAGTCGATCGTTCGTCCAGCAGTACGCGCAATCGCCGCCCTGGGGCTCGGCCTGCCGGTCGCTCTGTCCGCGCAGGACACCTCCTACGTCCTGATCGCGCACGACGACGACGCCAAGGAAGTCCTGCTCAGCGTCCACAATCCGACCGACGAGAGGCAGAGCTTCGACATCCTGGCGATCGTCTCCGGAACCAACGGCACCACGCGGCCCGAGCCTGCGATCACGATGTCGGTGGAGCCCGGTCGGACGATGCAGTACAGCGATCTGGCGGGTGACGATCCCGCGATGGTCGAACTCGTCACCAACGGCGAACTCACCTTCCAGGCCTACACGATGCCCACCGACACGAGCGGCAAGCGGGTCGGTCTGCGGGAGCAGGTTCCCATCGTCGACTCGACGAACATGGTCCCCGGCGGCACCTGGGCCTTCGTGAGCGGGATGCGGCGGGACAGCCGCGACCGCTCGGACTACGCGATCCTCAACCTGTCGCACACGAGCAACACCTGCGAACACAAGGTCCGCAGCCACGATGGCAAGTGGGCCCTCGAATCCCGCGTCCTGAACCACCTGCCGCTTTCCCTGACCTATGTCACCGATGTCCTGAAGGTCGTCGGCATCGAAATCGGCGATCACTACACGATCTCCACCAACTGCGCCGACAACTTCTACATCGCCGGGCTGGTCGCCGACGACGAGGCGGACCGCCTGACCGTGCTGCAACCATCCCGGAGCGGCGCCTCGGCGCTGCGACGGCCCGGGTACGAGGATCCGCCGCCGGAGCCTGAACCGCCACCCGACGGCTGTACGTCCGGCTGGGTGTGCGTCGACCTCGAGGGCAGGTTCCACCGCGCCACGAGCGCTCGCCCCAGCT
Organism: Acidobacteriota bacterium; assembly: GCA_026708285.1. Taxonomy (GTDB): domain Bacteria; phylum Acidobacteriota; class Thermoanaerobaculia; order Multivoradales; family Multivoraceae; genus Multivorans. The sequence continues at coordinate 9,006 of JAPOVF010000029.1, read as the reverse complement.
TCGAGACGAGGCTGCACACGCCGCCGGGGACCTACCGGCGGGCGGTCTTCCGCTTCAAGGTCCATCACGGCGGCTGGAACCGGGTGTCGTCGCGGAACCAGAACCTGTTCTGGCTGGCTCGCGAGAAGCACGTCGACCTGTTCGGGTTCGGTATCGCCAAGGGGCCCGGCGGACCGGCCCAGGTCTTCTACCGCACGGACTGGGGAGTCACTCACGTCAACAAGCAGCGGGTGGTGAAGCACCACCTGATGCAGGCCGGCGAGACCTACGACGTGATGTTCGACTTCGACGCCGCCGGCGGCCGCATCGTCCTGACGTTGACCAATTCGAGCGGCGTCGAGGTCATGCGGTCGGTGGGTCGTCCGAACATCTCCCGCATCCCCTTCGCCCCGGGACAACGGATCGCGGTCGGCTTCGGCTTCCGCGGCGAGTACGAAACCGAACCGGCCCAACCCGGCTGGGTCTGGTCGGACCTCCACATCGAGCTCCTGCCCCAGTAAGACCATAAAGTCGCCGGCATGAGGCAAAGCCCGGCCGGAAAGACGAGCATCGCCGGCTGCGCCCTGGCGGTCGGAGCGCTCATCGCCGGTTGCTCCGAGGCGCCGCCGGTGCACCGCGGGCCGATCGTCCTGATCACGATCGACGCGCTGCGCGCCGATCTGGTCGGGACCGGCCTGATGCCCCACCTCGACCGTCTTGCGGAAGACGCGGACTGGGCCGGCACCGCGATCACCAGTTCGAGCTGGACGGTGCCGTCCATGGCGTCGCTCTTCGTCGGACGGCAACCCTGGCGGCATGGCGGCTGGCACGGCGCGCGGGCGGCTCTTCGGGACGATCTGCCGACGCTGCCGGAGATCCTGCGCGATCTCGGCTTCCGGAACGCCGCCTTCCGGTCGAACCCCTGGCTGACCAGGGACTACGGCTACGTTCGCGGTTTCGAGCGTTTCGGCCCGGTTTCCCGGATGGAGCGCGTGACCGAAGTCCTCCGGGGCCTCGACGGCGGACCCCAGTTCGTGTGGATGCATGTGCTGCCCCCGCACGCGCCCTACCGGCTTCACGCTCCTTACCTGGACCGCCTGACCGCGCCTCGCGACGACCTGCCCGCCCGGATCACGCCTCTGGAGATGAGACGATTCGCCGATCCGGCCATCCCGCTGGATCCGGACCAGAGGGAGCGCGCCTGGCAGCTCTACCAACTCAACGCGGCCCACGCCGATGCTCTGGTCGGCGCGATGCTGGAGGCCCTGCGCGAGAGCGGAACCTCCGACGACGCCCTGATCGCCGTCACCTCCGACCACGGCGAGGAGTTCGGCGAGAACGGACAGGTCCTGCACGGCAACAGCCTGCACCGGGTGCTGATCGAGGTGCCGCTGATCGTCAAGCTGCCGGCCCGCTGGAGCCGGCCGCTCGACCCCGGCCCGGTCGTCGCCAACTATCGCCTCTTCTCGACCCTGATCGAGGCCGCGGGAGGGTCGCCGCCGCCGGGCAGTCCGCCGAGCCTCTTCACGGCGAGCCATGCCGGCGCGCTGTCCGAGCTCTATCTGGGCAACGGCGTCAACCAGGTGTCACTCGTCGAAGGGGGGCGCCAACTGGTGTGGGAGAGCCGGTTCGCGCCGGCCGAGGAGCGCTACTACGACGCGATGCTGGCACTCGCGGACGGTGAACCGTCGATGCCGCTGGCGGAGGAGCCGGAGGAAATCGTGGCCCGGCTCGAGCGCCGATTCGAGGCGGCTCCGCCGCTGATGGGCGCGCCGGGGGGCCGGCCGCGACTCGAGGCGTTCGAGTGGTCCGTCGACGGCACGGTACAGCCCGTGTCCGCCGGGGACGACTTCACGCGCCGCCTGCAGAGTCGCTGGCAGGCGGCGAACGGCGTGGACCGGCCCACACCGCTCGCCGAGCGCGGCGAACCGGAGATCGCACCGGAAGAACTGGAGCGCCTGAAGGCGCTTGGGTATGTGGTGACGTCCCGGAAACGGCAGGCGGACGGGGACTGACCTTGTGGTCGCCGCTTCGCGGCGCGCTCTTCCCGCGGGCCAGAAGGCCCGCGGTTACAGCCGCGGCTTGGCCGCGGGCCGGAGCCGGAGGTCGACCATCTCGGCCGCAGGCGGCAGCGCGGCCGCCTCGACGATCGCCGACGCCACGTCGCCCGGATCGAGGAAGCGCTCCGCGTCGTAACGCTGGCCCAGGCTACGGCAAACCTCCTCCTGCATGCGGCTCCGGGTGCGGCCCGGATAGACGCTCAGCACCCTGACGCCGTCCGCGTTCACCTCCGCGCGAAGGGCATCCGCCAGAGCCCTCAATGCGTGCTTGCTGGCTGCATACGCGGCGCTTCCAGCGCCGGCCGAGAGCCCCGCGGTCGAGTTGACGAACACGACCAGGCCCCGGCTGCGCCGGAGACCGGCCAGCAATCGCCGGGTCAAGAGGTACGGAGCTTCTGCGTTGACCGCGAACTGGACCCGCAGGTCGCTCGCCGGAGCCGTTTCGAAGGGACCCGCCCGGAAGGCTCCAGCGGCATGGACGAGCAGGTCGATACCGCCGCCGAGCGACTCCGCCTCCGCCCCGGCCGCGTCGATCGCCGCCGCTTCGGTCAAGTCACCGGCGACCGTCCGGATCTCACCCGCGCCGCCCGCCAGTTCGGCGGCCGCCGCCCGAAGACGCTCACCGTGCCGACCCAGGAGCACGAGCGAGGCGCCCTCCGCCGCCAGCAGGCGAGCCACGGCCCCGCCGATCGCCCCCGTGGCTCCGGCCAGGACCGCGATCCGCTCGGCAAACCTGCTTGTTCCGCCGGCCACGCGCGCAGCTTACCGACCTCCCGCCCGGTAAGCTGAGACCGATGCGAAGGCCGCTCCGCCTGACGCTCGCGTTCCTTGCCTGGAGCACGGGGTTCCCACCGGCTCTCGCCGCCGACGGGCTCACCACTTACCGGGGACAGGACTGGGCGCACCTGCAGACAGCGGCCGGCCAGTCGACCCTGTGGCTGGGCCCCGACCAGGAAGTGGAACTGCCGGCGACGATCGCACCCGGGACGTCAGTCCGCTATGACGATCTGGAGCTACTCGGCACGGACCTGGACGGCATCCAGGAATGGGCGCTAGCAGGTGTCGCCGCGGACCGGAACGGACCCCGCCTGAGGCTTCACCGCGGTCGCGGCGCGGAGATCCGCGCTCTTTCTCCACCCGAACGCCCGCGCGGCGCGATCCAGATCGCCTCCCCGCGCTGGCTGGCGGCCAGCGGCGCCGCGGGCGTGCAGGGACTTGCCTGGCTCGAAGCGACCCGGCCGCGGGGCCAGGAACTGTGGCTGGCCCCATATCAGGGTGGAGGGTTCGAGCCGGCGACACGCCTGATGGGCGCCGCGCCCGGCTCTCAAACGGCACTGGACGCCGCCGTGCTCGCCGACGGCTCCTGGCTGCTCGTCTGGGCCGCCTTCGACGGTACCGACGACGACCTCCTCTGGCGGCAACGGCTCCCGGACGGCAGCTCGACCGGAGGCCGCGTCTCCCCGGACAACCGGGTGCCCGACATCACGCCCCGGGTTCTGGCGACGGCCGACGGCGCCGCGCTCGCCTGGAGCCGTTTCGACGGCAGCGTCTACCGGGTGCGGACGGCGCTCTTCGCACAGGGAGCGTGGCGAAACGAGAGCTGGGCGGCGGGGCCGGATTCCCTCTACCCCGAGTGGGTGGGGAACGGCGACACACTCCTCTTCCTCCGTGGCGCGACGCGGACGTGGACGGCGAGCGGACCCGGGCTGTCCCTGGAGTTCGCGGTGCCGACCGAAGCCCCGCCCGTTCTTGAGGTCGATCCCTCGTCCGGCCTCCTGCGCGCGCACTGGCCGGAGGCCGGCGGCTGGAGATCGGCGGCCGGGACGCTGCCCGGGGTCCGACCGTGATCGAGGCAGTCCGAAGGTTGGCCATGCGGCTCCGGTCACTGCTCCGGAGCCGCGACGGACTCTTCGCCAGCCGGCCCGCGGTCGTGACCCTGGCCGCTCTGAGCTGCTTCCTGCTCACCGTCCCCCTGACGATCGGCAAACCCGGTCAGCCGCCGACGCTCAAGGCCGACGAGCCGGCCTACTACCTGATGGCGCTGAGCCTCGCCCGCGACTTCGACCTGCGCTACCAGCCGGCGGACGGCGACCGGTTGCTGGAGGAGTTCCCCTTCGCCTCCACCCACAACCTGATCCTGATGACCTCCGACGGCTGGGACACGGCGCACTACGGAAAGCCGCTTCCCTACCCGCTGTTCGCCGCGCCCTTCGCGGCGCTCTTCGGGGCCAACGGGATGGTGTTCCTCAACATGGCCCTGTTCGTCGCCATGGTGTGGCTGGCCGCCGTCTTCCTGGCCCGCCGCACCGCGCCCGCGACCGCCGCCGCGTTCGCCTGCGGCCTGCTGCTGCTCTCGGCCTGCTCCCGCTACGTGTTCTGGCTGCAGCCCGAGGTGTTCAACATGTTCGGCGTCTTCGGCGCGCTGTACTGGGGCTTCAGGAACCGCCGCCGGGCGTGGTGGCTGAGCGCCCTGTCCGGCGTGCTGCTGGCGCTGCCCACCTACAACAAGCCGATGTTCGCCGCGATCGCGCTGCCGCTCGCCGGTGCGTACCTGCTGCGCCGGCAGTGGCGGACGGCAGCGGTCTGGACGGCCGGCTTCGCGGTGACCCTGGCCCTCCTGGCGGGGATGTCCCAACGCATGACGGGCCAGCTCCTGCCCTACCTCGGGTCCGACGTACGGGCCGCCGTGCGGGTGTGTGAACCGGGAGGCTGGCCGGCCGAAATCGTCGAGGCGCGGCGGATCGCCGCCGGCGAGGATCCCACGACCGGGGAGACCGCCGAGGCGGTGACCATTCCGGAATCTCCGACCGGCAACGCCTTCACGTGGCTGTTCCGCATTCCGCGCCAGTCGGTCGGCGAGGTGGTCGAGAACGTCAAGTACTTCCTGATCGGCCGGCACGCGGGACTGCTGCCGTACCACCCCTTCGCCGGCATCGCCCTGGCGCTGTTCCTGGTCGGCGGCCGCCGCGACCGCGACCGCTGGCTGCTGCTCGCGGGGCTCGTCGCGGTGGCGGGCTACTTCCTGCTCTTCATCGGCTGGAACTGGCAGGGCGGCGGCGGCTTCATCGGCAACCGCTACTTCGTGAGCCTGATGCCGGCGTTCCTGTTCCTGGTGCCCGGCCGGATCCCCCCCTGGACCGTACCGACCGGCTTCTTCGCCGCCGGCCTGTTCGCCGGAGCGATGGTGCTCGCGCCCTTCGGCGTCACCGTTCCCGCGCCCACGCTGCAGGCGCACACCCGCAACGCGCCGCTCCGCTACCTGCCGTTCGAGTTCTCGCTGCGCAACGTCCCCGGCTACGAACGCAGGGGAATCGCCGGCATGACGGTTCTGGGCAGAGCCGACCGGGTCCTGGAACGCGGCGGCGCCTGGTGGATCGCCGCCCGCGGCCCGAGCGAACTCTTCATCGAGTCCCGGCACCGGTTCGAGAGCCTCGTGCTCCTCGTCTCCTCGCCGGTGGCGGGAAACCGCGTGCGGCTGCGGCTGGACGGCGGCTCCGGGGTCGATCTGCAGGTTTCCGAGGCCGACCGGCCGCAGCGGGTCACGCTCCGCTCCGGCAAGCCTCACAAGGTGCGGCGGCGTGACGGCCACCGGAGCTACGTCCACCGCCTGCGGGTCGACACGTCCGGTGGGGCGCCCACGAAGTGGACCAGGATCCGGCCGCCCGCGCCCTGCGCGGTCTACGCCTGGAACCGGGAGACCGAGGAGACGTTCTACCTCGGCGCCGAGCTGCGCATCCTGGGCAGCGAGGAGCACCTGGGCGCCGACGTCTTCGCGGCCCGGATCGGCACCGTGGGCCTGGTGCCGTCGACCCTCGGCGCCGGCGCCGAGATCCAGCTCCCCGTGGGAGTGACGAACGAGTCGACCGTGACGTGGAAGCGCCAGGGAGCCGTCGGAGTCAACCTCGGCTCCCGCTGGCGTCGGGGCATCGCAGGGCCCGAAGACGAGGGCGTGGAACCCGGCCCCCAGGTCGGCCCGGAGGGGCGACGCAGCCTGCTGCCGGATTTGGGTCCGGGCGCCTTCGAGACGATCATGCTGCCGGTCCGCGCCCCGGACGAACCCGGCGACTACACGCTGGAGATCGACCTCGTGTACGAACAGGTCGCGTGGTTCGGGAGCCGCGGCGTCGTGCCGCTGCGGCTGCCGGTTCGGGTGACGGAGCCCTAACTAGAGCGCTTCCAGCAGCCCCGCCTCGGAGAGGGCGTCCGCGGCATCCCGGATCACCCCCGCGGGCAGACCGGAGCGTTCCGCGATGTCGCCCAGGGAGTGTTGACCGTCGCTCTGGTTGAGCACCCACAGCATGGCCATCTCCCGTTCCTTGCGGCCGGCACCGCCGAGGCCGCCGTAGAGTCCGCGGCGGCCGAGCTGGGGTTCGCCGAAGGGTTCCAGGTTGCGATAGCAGCGGTCGTTGTCGGAGCGCTGGGACCGCGCTCGCTCCGATCGGGCGACCGAGCCGCTGTGGACCGCGCCCTTCTGGCCGCCTTCGGCGGCCCCCAGTCCGTCCTCGAGCACGGCGGCCGTCGCCAGGTAGGCGGCGAGCGAACCGGCCAGCGCATCGGCACGGATGAAGGAGAGGTCGTCCGCCGAGGTGTGGTACTCGGGATACTGGCCCCAGGGAGTGCGGGTCAGTACGCCGACGGGAAGGTCGAAGCCGGGGGAGCAGTACTGGCGTTCGTCGTAGCCGAAGGGAAAGAAGTCCTCGGTGACGAGTTCTTCGCCGAGTTCGGCCAGGGCCGCCGCCACGGCGCGGTCGATCCCGGCGTCGCCCCGGCGGCTCTTCTTGTAGTGGAAGGCGCCGCAGTCGCCAAGGTTCGCGGCGATCAGCCCGTGGCGGAAGGTGTCGAGACGCTCCCGGTTCCGGGCCAGCCAGGCGATCGCGCCGATCGTGCCCGGCGCGAACAGGAAGCGGTAGCTGTAGCGGCGCTCGGGCACGGCGGCCAGCGCTTCGGCGAGATGGACGGCGACGGCGATCCCGGACAGATTGTCGTTGGCGAGCTGGGGATGGCAGACGTGGCTGGAGATCAGGACCTCCTCAGTGGTCGACCCCGGCAGAAGGCACTCGCCCCAGGTCATCGAGCCGTCTCCGAGCGAGGCGTCGATGAACACCTCGTACTCGCCATCCGGTAACGATTCGAGCAGCCGGTGGGGCAGGCAGAAGCCCCAGGTTTCCACGTAGTAGGACGTGCGGTACGGAATCAGCGCCGGCTGCTCGGGCAGGCTGTGCAGATGCGGCCGAAGTTCGTTCAGGGAGAGGCGGCAGTGGACCGGCACGCTGTAGCCGACGAGGTGGAGGTTGTGGTCGGCAAGATCGACCACGCGGTGGCCCGAGGGATCGCGGATCCAGGCCTCCCGCGATTTCCACTCCCGCGGCACGGTCCAGTCGAGGACCGGGGTGCCAGTAGGGAGTTCGTGGATCTGCAGCGGGATCCGGCTGCCTATCCGTTCGAGCGTCGCGCGCACGCCGTCGCCGGTCAGGCTGCGAGGGATGGGGTAGAGATCGGCGGCAAGGTCCATCATCGAGCGGCCGGCCGCGTCGCGGTCGAGGGCAGCAAGGGCGCGCCGGACGGTGGACATGGGCCTATTCTGCGCGAAGCCGCGACCGCAACCGCCGCAGGCGCCTGCCGTATCATCCCGGCCCGTGGCCGAACATGCTGGCGCCGCTTCCTTCATTCGCGGACTGCTGGTCGCCTGCGGCCGCGACCTGAGGGCGGGTCTGCTGTTCGGTGCACTGCTGTTCGGCGGGCCGATCTCGCTTGCGCACCTGGTGCACAACCGGACGGACAGCGCCGTGGCCGGAGTCGCCGCGCTCCTGCTCTTCGCGCTGCTCTACGGGGTGTGGGCGGGCGCCGCCTTCGGCGGGCTGGGCCTGCTGTGGCGGACGCTTGCCCGCGTGCGCCGCAAACCCGCGGGCAATCCGGTCGTCCTCGCCGCCTGCCTGTTCAATCTCGTCTTCCTCGAACTCGTCCTGTTCTACGGCCTGACCTACGGGCAGGTCCCCTGGTTCACGCCCGCCGGCTTCTGGAGCATGGCGCTGTTCCTTGCCGTGGCCGGCGTCCTCGCAGGCGCCGTCATCTGGATCGTCATTCGGGCGCTGGCGGCTCAGGTCACCCGCCTCGCAGCCGCCGGTCGCCTGTCACGGCTCGTGGGCGCGCTCACGATGGCCCTGGTCGCGGCCCACGTGGTGCTGCCGATCGCTTTCCGCCTCGCTCCAGCGGAAAGGTCGGCGTCCTTCGACCCGACCGCGCTGGTGGCCGGCGACGGGCCGCCGGTCGCCCTGCTGGGTTTCGACGGGGTAGACCCCGACATGCTCCAGGAACTGATCGACGACGGCGACCTGCCGAATCTGGCGGAGTTCGTCCGGGAAGGCACGTCGAGCCGGCTCGGGACGATCAGCGACGCGAACTCCGCGGTGATCTGGGCGTCGATCTACACCGGCGAGACACCCCGGCGGCACGGCGTCCACGACTTCTACCGGATTCGCTTTCCCGGTTCGGGCGCCGGCCTGTTCCCGGTTCACCGCACCAGCTTCAAGGAGTTGATCGACCTGGTGGCCCGGGCGCCGGGGATCTCGCGGCGCTTCGTCAACCGGCTCGACCTGGCGTCGCCGCCGATCTGGGAGATCGCGGATCGGGCCGGACTGCCGACGGTCGTCGTCGACGGCTACTTCTACTCGTTCCCCGCCCAGCGGATGCTCGAGCCGTCGAGCCGGCTCCTCGGCTACGGCCTGAACGACACGCTGGCGGCTGCCGGCGGGGCGGACACGACGCTCGAGTGGTTTGCCCAGCCGCCGGATGTGCCGCAGGAGGTCCTGGACGCGGCCGCCGGCCGGCCGGACCTCGACTGGCAACACCGGGCCGTGATCGCCCTGCTGGAGCACCGCTCCGCGCAGGGCGAGCCGCCGCCGCGCTTCCTCAACCTCTACACGCATGAACCGGACACCGTCTCGCACCAGCGCTGGCGCTGGGCCGA
>JAPOVF010000307.1 GCA_026708285.1 Acidobacteriota bacterium | reverse complement strand
CCGAGCTGGATGAACATCGTGTACTCGCCCGGCTCGAGGCGGGTCCCGTCGATGACGAGCGGCAGCTCCGTGATCAGCCGGGTCGTCAGATTCGCGCCCGCCCTCCACACCGGCGCGCCGTCGTTCAGGAAGGGGATGAAGTCGGGCGGCCCAAAGATGTCGCGGCCGCGGCGGAGCGGGCGCCCGAACCTGACCTCGATCCAGCCGCCGTTGACGTAGCCGGAGCGGGGGTCGAAGTACCCGCCGATCTGGGTCGCTGCGGCGCCCGCCGGGCTGGCCGGCCGGTCCTGGGCGGTGGCGAACCCGGCCCCTGCAAGCAGTTCGGCGCCCGCGACGATGAACGCCGCGGACGCCGCGAGTCTGAAGCGGCTCAGAGCCACCGGCCCGGGCCTACTTGACGGCGTCGAGGGGGATCTCGAACGTCTGGCCGGTGGGCGTCTCGATCGAGATGACGAACTTGTCGTCGGCGGGGCGGCTGTAGCTGAGCTTGGCCAGAACTGCTGCTCCTTCGCCCGTGTTCTCGAAGCTGATCATCCGGTCCTTCGACTCGACGACCTTCATCACCAGGAAGCCGTCGTAGCGCGGCTTCATGCCGGGGTCCCACTGCTTGAGACGCAGCACCAGGGAATCGTTCTCTTCCTCGATCGAGATCAACTCGATCATGTTGGTCGTGCCGTCTGGCGAGAAGCCCCGGACGCGGGCCACCATCGAGCCGTTCTTGGGGATGGCCCAGTTCTCTTCCAGCGTCGGGCCGCTCCAGGTCCCGGTCATCCAGGCCAGGTCTTCGACCTTGGGACCATGGTTGTCGGCGGCCGCGGCTGTCACGGTGAGCAGACTAGCGATCAGCAGAACGAAGAGCGTGCGGCGCATGGATTGTCCTCCAGGGAGATTGAGCCGCCGACCATAGCAGCGGGCATGGTGTCTATTCGGAGCCTCCGCCGCCCGTGGACGCAGCGTCGCCCTCCAGGGCTTCCTCCTCGAGCAGCCGGGCGCCGCGGAGGATGCCGCCCAGGGCGTAGTTGCCTTCGTGGCAGGCGTACTCGAAGACCTTGTTGGTGCTGGCCGGCCACGGGTACTCGCCGCTCCACGGCTCGGTCCAGGTGTTCGCGTCGTCGACCGTGAAGCCGTAGAGCAGGGTGTCTTCGTCGATGCGGCTGAAGCGCTCGGTGATCACCATCTCCTTCGAGCCCTGGGTGAAGCTGTAGTCGTCGCCGAAGTTCTTCGTCGTGACGACCAGCGTGTCGCCCTCCCAGCGGCCGACCGACTCGCCGAGCCAGCTCTCGACGTTGTCGTCGTGCGCGGAGTCGATGGGGATGATCCGCGCGTCGTGGTTCATCTCGACCAGGATCATCAGGTGGGTATCGGTCTGCACGATCCGCTTCATGTTGTTGTACATGACGGGCAGCGCCGGCGGCCCCGCGGTGGAGCCGAAGCCCAGCAGGCAGCGCTCGGCGTGCGGGCGGAGCTCCGGGTCGTCGTACGGGCCGAACTCGCGGTCGATCCACCAGGCAGTGCCGGTGTTCTCGTGCCGGAAGATCGCCGACTCGGCGAACCGCTTCCTGGCGCCGTCGGTGAGCGCCGGCATCCGGCCGTTCGGGGGCTCCGTGATGATCGACGTGCGGTACTCGCCATCGAGCTGGAAGTTGCCGTCGCCGATGTCGACGTAGAAGGCGTTGTAGCCGCCGACCTTGCCCGCGGCTCCCGTGAACTCGGGCGCGTAGATGCCGGTACCCCCCTCCGGCGGCGCCTCGCGATTCGGGTCGCTCGGCGCGTAGTCCTTCTCGAAGTTCTTCCGCCAGTGGTCGGCGATCGCCTGCGCCTGTTCCGGGGTCAGGGTCAGGTTGTCGCCGTACTGCTCGGGCCGCTGCAGCGGCGTCAGGGTGGCGATGTCGTAGGTGCCGGAGAGATCGGGCTTGCCGTCGTGCCGGCGGGGGATGTCGTCGGACGCGACGATGGCGCCGGCGGCCGCGAGAGCGAGCAGGGTCGTGAGAATGAGAGTGCGTCGTGCCATGGTGCGGCGTCCTCCGGGTTCTGGTTGCGGACTGTGCTGCGGATTGTAGCTGGAAACTGGCTGGCCGGTCAGGATTCTTCCGCTTCGAGAATCCGGTCGGTCGTCGTGTCGCGCCGGATCTCGATCCAGCGCCGGCAACCCTGGGCGTGGAACCAGCGCTCGGCGACGACGCCTTCCTCGTTGTCGTGGTGGAAGGCGAAGTCCAGATCGCGCTCGTCCGGGTCGGTCAGGTGGTCCGGTACCCGGCGGATCTCGCCGTGGACGAACTCGTGGACCGAGCGGTCGCCGCAGGTGGGGCAGGGGATGCGCAGGCTCATGGCTAATGCGTCCCCGCCGACCCGCGGTCCGCCATCGTCCGGTCGCGGGCGAAGCGATCGAGCCCGAACGGCGCGATCAGCTCGGGTACGGCGCCGGTCGCGATGAGTTCGGCCATCTGCTCGCCGCCGGCAGGGATCGCCTTGAAGCCCCAGGTGCCCCAGCCGGTCGTGATGAAGAAGCCGGGCACGCCCGTGCGCCCCATGATCGGCGAGTAGTCGGGGCTCATGTCGCAGACGCCGGTCCACTGCCGCAGCACCCGCAGGTTCGCCATGAAGGGCAGCAGGTGGAGCGAGCGCCGGCACACGCCTTGGACGAAGTCGTGGCTCGAGCGGTAGGAGAAGCTGGGTTGCGGGTCGATCTCGGCGCCGAGGAGCATCTCGCCGCGGGCGGTCTGCGAGGCGTAGAAGAAGAGCTCCGACGAAGCGACGATGGGCCCGAATTGCTGCCGGTAGTGGTTCGTGACGAAGGCCTGCAGGCGGTGCGTGCGGATGGGCAGCCGAAGGCCCGCCATCGCCGCGATGCGGCTCACGTGGCCGCCGACCGCCGAGACGACGGTGCCGGCGGCGACGTCGCCTGCCGCGGTCCTGACGCCGGCGACCCGCTCGCCGTCGAGGATCAGACCCTCCACAGGCGTGTTCTGGTGGACGTGGGCGCCGCGTTCCATCGCCCCTTCGGCGAGCGCCCAGACCACCCGGTCGTGGCGGGCGGTGGCCCCCTGCGGGTGGTAGGAGGCGCCCAGCACCGGCCAGCGGCC
>JAPOVF010000157.1 GCA_026708285.1 Acidobacteriota bacterium | reverse complement strand
AGCCGATGCCGGTCAGCACCAGGGCCCACACCGAACCGAGCAGGGCGAGCGGAAGAGCGATCAGGACGAGGATCGGCAGCGTCAGCGACTCGAAGGTCACCGCGAGGACGAGGAAGACGAGCAGCACCACCGGCACCGCGATGCGCCGGAACCAGTTCGTGCTCTCCCCGGATCGGTCGAGCGCGATCGTCGTGCCGGCGGGCCGGTGGATGCTGGCGATCGCTTCGTCCAGGCTCCGGTCGAAGGCGTCGCGCGCCGGACCTCGGCGCGGCACGTCCGGCGACAGCGTGTAGAAGACCTCCCGTTCGCGGACGCCGTTGTGGTGGGTGATGACCGGGGAGGGCGGCGCCTGCCGCACCTGCGCCAGGGCAACGACTGGCAGGACGCCGGCTTCGGTCGAGACGCGGAGCCGCTGCAGACCGCTGAGCGACACGTCGCGGTCGAAGCCACTGCCGTCCAGGGGCTGATCGTCGGCGCGACGGCTCTCCAGCCGTTGGACGACGATCGGCAACTCCCGCCCGCTTTCGAGCGGATAGCCGGTATTGATCCTGGTTCCCTCGCGGCCGGCCAGGTTCAGCATCGGCAGTACTTCGTCCAGGAGCACGCCGAACGTGTCGAAGGCTCGCCGATTCGGACTCACGTGGAGTTCGTCCGGCCCCGGGCGTACCGCCGGGTAGGCGCTCGCTATGCCCTCGATCTCCCGCAACCGTTCGGTGACCTGGGACGCGAGGTCCGTCAACTGCTCGTTGTCGTTGCCGGAAAGGACGACCCGCGATGGGCCGCCGCCGAGCAGCTCCTGGGCGCCACCGCCTCTGCCGCCTCCGCCGCCTCCACGTCCCCCGGGGCCTTCCCCCTCACCCGGATTCAGCAGCTCTGCGCCGGCCCGTCGCGCTGGCGGCCGCAGCAGCTGGCGGACGCGCCTGGCCGTCAGATCCTCGGGCCGCTCATCTTCATCCACCAGGTGGACGGTGAGCGATCCTCCCTCTTCCCGGATCATGCTCTCCACGCGGTCGACGCCGTCGACCTCCCCGATCGTCTCAAGACGATCAAAGACGCGGACCGCCGACTCGAGACTCCCGCGGCCCTCCGGCAGCCGGACGGAGAGTTGAACCTGATCGGCGATCGGCGCCTGGCCCGTACCGCTCGAAGCAACGAGGAACAGGGCGGCGATGACGCTCAGGACGACGGCGGCGACGACGCCGGTGATCCAGCTCGCCGGCCGGCGCAGCGCGGAGGCGAGCACGCCCGCGAACAGAATCCGGGTGGGGTCGGGCGACACCAGGCCGCCGAAGCGTTCGCGACGCTGGCGCAGCCTGGTCAACCGTCGAATCGCGGCCGGCGCGGCGAGGTGCCGTGCCAGCAGGGGTACCAGCCCGATGGCCACCAGGAGGGAACCGAACAGCGGCAGCAGGATGGCCAGCGACAGGAGAGCGATCAGGTTCTGGACGAGGGACGACTCCAGGTCGACGATGACGGCGGGCAGGAAGACGATCGCCGTGGTGACGGAGGCCGCGACAATGGCGCGGCCGGTGCGGCGAATGCCCCCGGCTGCGGCGTCGTCGGGACTCCTGCCGCGTTCCAGGCGCCGCTGGACGGACTCGAACACGACCACACTGTTGTCCACGATGAGTCCGACGCCGACGGCGAGACCGAAGAGCGTGAAGAGGTTGAGCGACAGCCCGGCCACGTAGAGAAAGGAAAGAGCCACGGCCAGACTGACCGGCACGGCGACCGCGACCACGGCCACCGCACGCCACTGGCGGAGGAAGAGGAACAGGACCAGGAGCGCGATCCCGAAACCCGAGAGACCGAGGTTTCGTAGCCGGTCGATCTGCGTTTCGACCAGGTTGGCTGCGTCGAAGCTCGGGAGCAGGCGGATGCCGAGCGGATTGAACTCCTCGTTGATCTCGTCGATCCGGCGACGCAGATCGCGACCGAGTCGTACCAGATTGGCGCCTTCCTCCTGGAACACGATGACACCGACCGACGGCTCGCCGTTGACCCGGTACAGCATCTGGCGGCGCCCGGAACCGATCTCCACCTCGGCCACGTGGCGGACGAGGACGGGAAGGTCGGGGACCACCCGGACCTCGCCCATGGACACCGGCCCGGCCGGTCGGCCGTCGAGCATCACCGCCGTCCGTCCGGCCTCGTCCTCCAGGCTGCCGAGGTAGCGGAGGCGTCCCGCCGCACCGCGCACCGCGGCGGTTACCTGCTCCGTCGTCACGCCGAGCGCGGCGCAGCGGTTCGGGTCGACCCACACGGTCAACTGGCGTGAGGCCCCGCCGCCCAGCATCGCCTGGCTGACTCCGGGCACCGCGGCGAGCCGGGGCGTGATCGTCTCGTCGACCAGGTCGTACAGCGCGTCCCCGTCGTCGGAGCCGGTGACCTGCAGGATCATGGCGAAGCTGGACTCCATGCTGGTGTCGTCGGCCTGCACGTCCAGGAAGGCGTCGCGCGGCTGGGTCCGCGCGAGATCGGCGGCGATGCGGCGCATCTCGAGTTCGCGCACCTTGAGATCGACACCGCGTTCGAAGCGGACGGTGAAGCTGCCGCTGGCGCCGCTGACCTCGCCCCAGGTTTCTGCAACCCGCGGCAGGGTGCGGACCCGGGCTTCGAGCGGCATCAGGATCTCCCGCTCGATCGTCTCCGGTTCGCTGCCCGGGCGGAAGAAGCTGACGTAGAGCGAGTCTCCCGTGAGAGCGGGCAGCAGTTCGACCGGCAGTCGCTGCCAGGCGAACCCGCCGAGCATGACGAGCGCCACGAAGAACATCGTCACCGCCAGGGGCCGGCGAATGGCGAGGGTGTCGAGACCGGCTCTCACGGCGTGTTCCGGTTCAGGCGTCCGCGGTCGGCCGGCGGCGCCGGGTCACCCTCAGCGAGTCGAGAATCAGGTACAGGCAGGGCAGCACCAGCAGCGAGCCGACCGTCGAGGTGACGATGCCGCCGATGATCGTAAAGGCCATCGGGCTTCGCAGCTCGGCTGCCTCGCCGGCGCCGACGGCGAGCGGCAGAAGAACGAGCACCGTGGTCAGGGTCGCCATCAGGATCGGCGGCAGCCGGATCCCAGCGGCCCGGGCCAGGGCGGCCCGCCGCCCGATGCCCGCGGCCCCCA
>JAPOVF010000146.1 GCA_026708285.1 Acidobacteriota bacterium | reverse complement strand
AACTCCTTCGCGTAGCCCATGCCGCCGTGGGTCATGACCGCCTGGGTACAGGCCTTGAAACCCGCTTCGGCGCCGAGATACTTCGCGGCGTTCGCGTAGTGGCCGCACGGCTCGTCGCGGTCGTAGAGCGACGCTGCCTGCATGGCCATCAGGAACGCGGCCTCCAGCTCCATCCAGCACTCCGCCAGCGGATGCTGGATCGACTGGTTCTGGCCGATCGGCCGGCCGAAGACGCGCCGGTTGCGGGCGTAGTCGGTCGCCCGTTCCAGGGCATTGCGGCCAACGCCGACCGCCTCGATGCCGATCAGGATGCGCTCCGGGTTCAGGCTGTGCAGGATGTACTCGAAACCGCGTCCCTCCTCGCCGATGCGGTCTTCTCTCGGTATCTCGAGTCCGTCGATGAACAGCTCGTTCGAATCCACCGCGGCCCGGCCCATCTTGGGGATGCGCCGGATCTCGACCTTGGACCGGTCGAGGTCCGTGTAGAAGAGCGAGAGGCCCTTGGTCGCCTTGCCGGTCTCGGCCCGCGGTGTCGTGCGGGCGAGCATCATGACCCTGTCCGCCTCCTGGGCGGTCGTCGTCCAGATCTTGCGGCCGTGGGCGATGTAGCTGCCGTCGGAGCGACGCTCGGCGCGGGTGGTGATCGCGGTCGTTTCGAGGCCGGCGTCGGGCTCGGTGACCGCGAAGCAGGTCTTCACACGGCCCTCGATCAGCTCGGGCAGGAAGCGCCGCCGCTGATCTTCGGTGCCGAAGACGACGATGGGGTGTGGCCCGAAGATGTTGATGTGGATCGCCGAGGCGGCGCTCATGCCGCCGCCGGCGCGGGCCACCTCGTGCATCACCAGGGCGGCTTCCGTGACTCCCAAGCCTGAGCCGCCGTACTCCTCCGGCATCGCGATGCCGAGAGCGCCGCACTCGGCCATGGCGCGGTGGAACTCGTCCGGGAACCGGACCTCGTTGTCGACCGCGAGCCAGTAGTCGTCCCCGAAGGCGCCACAGGTGCGGGCGATGCCCTCGCACAGGGCTCGCTGCTGTCCGGTGAGCGTGAAGTCCATCGGGGGGCAGAGGGTACAACGAGCTGCCGCCAGGTCAGCTGTCTGCGAGGCCGAGCAGCAGATCAAGCGCGGTCTTCCGCTGGACCGGGTGCCAGGCGGTGGGGGCAATCTGGGCCAGTGGTTCGAGGACGAAACGCCGCTGGTGCATGCGAGGGTGGGGGACGAGCAGGCCGGGTTCCGTAATGACGGCGTTGCCGAAGAGCAGCAGGTCGAGGTCGATCGTCCTCGGACCGGCTGGCGCCGCTGTTCGATCCCGCCCGAGCCCGGTCTCGATCTCGAGCAGGCCGTCGAGCAGGGTCCGGGCATCGAGGCCGGTTTCAATGGCCACCGCGGCGTTGAGGAAGTCGGGGTCGCCCGCCGCTACGCCGCTCTCCGCGACGGCCCTTGTCAGGTGGAAGCCGGAGACCGCGGTGACGTTGCTGAGCTGTCTCAGGCGGTCGACCGCGGCGCGCAGGTTCACGCGTCGACACCCCAGGTTCGATCCGAGGGCGACGAAGGCGCGAGCCCGCGTCACGGACGCCAATCGATCTCGGCGCCGACTTCAGCCGCGCCGATTTCCTGTGAGGCGCCGGGCTTTAGAACCCGCACACGCAGCGATTCGATCCGGCTCCACAGGGTCGAGCCGCCGGCCGCCCGGGGCGTATCCCGGCCGACGCTGGCGGCGATCCGCTCGGCCAGCGTTTCGACGAGTCGGTACTCGTCGCGGCTCGCGACCGCCTGGGCGATGGCGGCAAGCTCGGCGTAGTCCACCGTTTCACCCAACTCGTCTCGTGCTCCGGAAGCCTGAGCCGTCAGGGTTACGTCAATGTCGACGAGGAGTTTCTGCGGCCTGCTACGTTCCGCGGCCGTGACGCCGATGCGGCTCCGGCAGGCGATGCCGCGTGCAAGAACGCGCCGCCGCGGCGCCGACGATCGACGTCGTCCGCGCAGGGCGCCGATGCTCTCGGCCAGCTGCCGGTGTGGCTCGACATCATGGACCCGCAGCACGTCGGCTGTGCCCAGGACCGCCGCCCAGGCGTTGACGGCCAGCGTTCCGGTCAGGCGCTCCCCGACCGGCACGCCGCCCAGCAGCCGTTCGAGAAACGACTTCCGTGATGCGCCGAGCACCAGGGGCGCGCCGATCTGATGCAGTTCGTGGAGGTTGGCGAGCAGGTCGAGGTTGTGCTCGAGCGTCTTGCCGAAGCCGATCCCCGGGTCCACCAGCACGTCGAGCCCGAGGTCGCGCCCGGCCGCCACGCGTTCCGCGAGGTAGTCGCGGATCTCCGCCACGACGTCGTCGTAGCGGGGTTCTCTCTGCATCGTGCGCGGTTCGCCCTGCATGTGCATCGCGATCACGGGCGCTTTGTGGCGTGCCGCGACGTCGAGCATCTCCTCGCCAGCGCCGGAGATGTCGTTGATCAGGTGTGCGCCTCGGCCAAGCACCCGGTCGGCGACTTCGGGCTTCGCCGTGTCCACGCTCAAGGGCAACGGGAGATCGAGCGCGGCGATTTCCTCGATGACTGGCAGCAGCCGGGCCAGCTCGTCCTTGGGCGTTACCGGATCGGCTCCCGGTCGGGTGCTTTCGGCGCCGACATCGATCAGGTCGGCCCCTTCGGCCGCCATGCGCCGCGCGTGACGGGTCGCGGCCTCGACGGCGTTGTGGCGTCCGCCGTCGAAGAAGCTGTCGGGCGTCACGTTCAGGACACCCATGACCAGGGGCCGATCGCCCAACGTCAGCGTATGCGGACCGCAGACCAGTT
Organism: Acidobacteriota bacterium; assembly: GCA_026708285.1. Classification (GTDB taxonomy): domain Bacteria; phylum Acidobacteriota; class Thermoanaerobaculia; order Multivoradales; family Multivoraceae; genus Multivorans. Next base: position 32,910 of record JAPOVF010000146.1, on the reverse strand, counting down.
TCATGGTTCCAGTCTAGGAGCTTGCGCCATGGCCCGCTACGGCGTGAGGTGCGAGGCGCAAGCTCCTGGACGAGGACGGGATGGGCCGAAACACCGAGCCTGCGAGGGGTTTCGGGGCGCTAAGGTGCCTGTAGCTGCTAGCGTCACCATATGAGCTTTCGAGGCGGCGCTTGGTTGTCGGCCGCTCTGTTCGCCGCCTCGACTCCTGCCGCCGGTTGGCCTCAGATCGGCGCCACCAGCGAGGATTGCGGTTTCGACTTCGTCGACGTGGCGGCCGAAGCCGGGTTGAGTTTCGTCCATGAATCGGGCGCGAGCGGCGGCCTCCACCTGCCTGAGACGATGGGTGCGGGCACGGCCTGGATCGATTTCGACGGCGACGGCTGGATGGACGTGTACCTCGTGCAGTCGGGGCCGTTCCCGCCGCAAGGAGGGCAGTCTTCGGCGGACCGGCTATTCCGGAACCTGGGGCCCGAGGCCGCCGGGAACTTCCGCTTCGAGCCGGTCGAAACCGGGACTCTGCCGCGCGGCTACGGGCAGGGAGTCGTTGCGGCGGACATCGACGGCGACCGCGACGTCGACCTCCTCGTCTCGCATTACGGTCCCACCGTGCTCCTGCGCAACCTGGGAGACGGGGCGTTCGCCGTTCCGGAACCGCTGCCGGCGGCTTCGCCGGAGGCTGGGGCAGACGCGTTCCCCTGGGGTTCCTCCATGGCTCTAGCGGACGGCGACGGCGACCTGGACCTTTATGTCTCCCGCTACGTCGACTACGACCCGGAACATGGCCTGGTCTGCCGCCGGGACGGCCCGGATTCCGGCCGGCAGGTCTGCGATCCGTCGCTTTTCCTGGGCCAGCACGACCGCTACTACCTGAACCGGGGCGGCGGCGTGTTCGAGGATGCGACGGCGCCGGCCGGTCTCGGCGGCGCCCACGGCAAGGGTCTCGGGGTTGTGTTCACCGACCTCGACGGAGACGGCATGGCCGATCTCTACGTCGCCAACGACCTGACCCTGAACCTCCTGTTCCGCAATCGCGGCGACGGCACGTACGAGGATCAATCGCTGCTGTCGGGGGCGGCCGTGAACGGACATGGCAGACCGGAAGCCGGCATGGGCCTGGCGGTCGCCGACTTCGATCTCGACGGCGACCCCGATCTGGCGGTCACGAACTTCGACGTCGAGACGAACACGCTGTATCGCAACGACAGCACGGCGGCCGGTCATCAGTTCGAGGACACCTCGGCCGTCTCCGGTTTCGGCCTGCCATCGTTCAACCTGCTTGGCTTCGGAATCGTGGCCGAGGATCTCGACCGGGACGGTTCGCTCGACGTCTACGTCGGCAACGGTCACATCTTCTCGACCCCGAGCCGTGACAACACGAGCTACAGGCAGCGCAACCTGCTGCTGCGCGGCGCCGGCACGGGCAGCTTCGCTGAAGTGCGCTGTGACTGGACCGACCGGGATCCGCTGGTCAGTCGCGGGGTCGCACTCGGAGACTTCGACAACGACGGCGACGGCGACCTCCTCGTGACGGCCAACGACGGTCCGGTGCGACTGTGGCGCAACGACGCGGCAGCGCCTCGAGGCGGCTGGCTGGCGGTGGAACTTCGCGGTAGCGCGCGGAACACCCAGGGAGTGGGGGCCGCCGTGACGCTTGTCCCCGCGGCCGGTACCCGTCCGGAGCGCCGCTGGGTCCTGCGCGGCGACAGCTACCAGTCCTCGAGCGATCATCGGCTGCGCTGGGCGGCGGCTTCGAGCGGCCGAGGCATCACGGCCGGTGGCGCCGGCGACGGCGGCATCCTGCGGCTGGACGTACACTGGCCGTCCGGCGACCGGACCCGGATCGTCGACCCGCCGCGGGGCGTCTACCTGATCGTGCAGGAGGGTCGTTGAGAAGCGCCGCCGCCCTCGCGGTGCTGCTGCTGAGCGGGACGGCGACAGCCGGGTCCGCGACGCCGGAGCCGGGTGTCGGGGCGGCGCAGTTCGAACTGGACAACGGGATGACCTTCCTGGTCGTCGAGCGTCCCGGCCGTCCGCTGGTTGCCGCGGTCACGGCCGTCCGGGGCGGGTCGGCGTCGGATCCAGCCGGCCGTCGCGGCCTGACACACCTGGTGGAACATCTCCTGTTCGCCGGCAGCCGAAAGATAGGGACCACCGACTGGGAGGCGGAGTCGCGCCTGCTGAGCCGGTGGGAGGACCTCTACGAGAGATCGGTTCGGCGTGGCCGAACCGATCGAGATCTGCTTCGTCTCGAGCAGCGGCTGGAAGCGTTGCAACAGCCCGGCGAGTTCGCGGGCGTCTATGCACGGGCCGGCGTCGTGGGCGTCGATGCCCTGACCCACCATGATCTGACCGCGTTCCATGCCCTGGTGCCGAAGGAGAAGATCGAACTCTGGTTCTGGATGGAGTCCGACCGGTTGCATCGTCCCGTGTTCCGGGGCTTTCGGCGGGAACTCCAGGTGGTCGAGCAGGAGCGGCGACAGCGGATCGACTCGACGCCGACCGGCACCTGGTTCGAGCTCTTCGATGCGGCCTACTGGGGCGCCGGTCATCCCTACGCCCACACGCCGGGCGGCGAGCGGCGCGAGGTCGAGCGGCTGCTGCCGTCCGACGCCCGGTCGCACTTCGAGGCTCTGTACCGGCCGGACCGCCTGATCGCGGTGCTGGTCGGCGACGTTTCCCTGCCCGAAGCTCGGGAGCTCGGAGAGCGGTACTTCGGCCGGCTCCGTGCCTCCGGACGGAACTCACGGACTCGGGAGTTGAAGGAAACGCCGGATCCCGCGGTCGGGTCCCTGGAGGGACTCTGCGCGTGCCGCAGCCAGGTCGAGATCCGTTACCCGACGCTGCCGTTCGCAGCGGACGGGGACACGGTCGTCCTCGACTTCCTGGCCGGTCTGCTGAACAGCCGCTCGGGCCGCCTCTACCGTGGACTCGTCGCGGGGGAAGATCGGGTTGCCTACGCGGCGTCGGCGGAGCACGTGTCCCGGAAGCTGGGAGGCTACTTCGCGGTGCGGATCGAAGCCGGCGAGGGCGCCCGCCCGAAAGACCTGACCGCGGCGTGGGACGCACTGCTGGACGGGGTCGGTTCCGGCGGCGTGGACGATGCAGAGTTGAGCCGGGTGCGGCGTCAGTTGACGACGGACTCGTGGCGTCAGCTCGAACAGGACACCGGACTGGCGGGGCGCCTCGCGGCGGCCGAGGCCCTGGGCGGTTGGCGGCAGTTGACCGCATGGCTCGACGCCGCCGTCGCCGTTGACGGGGACGACCTGCAGCGAGTCGTAGACCGCTACCTCCTCGCCCGCGAACGGGCGGTCCTGTCCCTTGCCCGCACCGGAGGGTAACGGGCAGTGGGCCGGCTCTTCGTCCTTGCCGTCTGCATTGCCGCGCCGGCGGTGCTCCCCGCCCAGGCTGTTCCGGCACACCCGGCGGATCTCCAGTTCGCCCCGTCCCTCTTCGAGCCGCCGGCCGTCTCCGGGATGCGTTTCGAACTCCGGAACGGTTTGCCGGTCTACGTCGTACCCGACCGCAGCCTGCCGCTGGTTGACATCGTGCTGGCGTTGCCCGTGGGGGACCGGAACGAGGCGCCGGGCGAAGAGGGCATGGTGTCCATGACCGCGGCCATGGCCCGGCGTGGCGGCGCTGGCCACATGGGGCCTGAGGAGTTGGACGACGCGATCGACGCACTCGGCGCCCGCGTGGACGGCAGCAGTTCCTGGACGCGGACGGTGTTCGTGCTCGACATCGGCTCGAAAGCGCTTGAGCGGGGTCTGGAGATCCTGGCCTCGATCCTGTTCGAACCGCGGTTCGACGAGGTACGGCTGGCTCAGGCGAGGGCGAACCTCAGGGTCAGCCTTGCCGCCCGGGAGGACGAGGCGCATGCGGTGCTGGACCGTGAGTGGCAGCGCCTGGTGCATGGACCGGCCTCGCCCCGAAGCCGGCGGTTGACCGAGGCGTCGGTGGCCGCGTTTGAACGGGACGCGCTAGCCGCATTCCACCGGCGGTTCTGGCGCCAGGAAGGAGCCGTGATCGCCGCTTCGGGCGATGTCGAGCCCGAGCGGCTGGTCGCCAGGCTCGACGAACTGTTCGGCAGTTGGCAGGCGTTGCCGGCATCCCAAACGGATGCCGATCGGAAGGCCGAACCGTCTGATGTCTCCGGGGAACCGGAAGCCGTCTTTGAAGCGGTCGCGGTTTCGCCGGGGTGGTGGACCGTTGACCGGCCGGGCTCGCAGGCGGCGATGGCCCTGGGCCACCGGGGCGCGGTCTTCGATCACTGGGACGACCGTGATCGCTGGGCGCTGCTGCTGTTGGCGGAGATCCTGGATGGTCCCGGTGCGGTGTCGCGCTTGCGATCACGGCTTCAGCTGGAGGAGGGGCTCACGTACCGCGTCGTGACCTGGTTCGACCTCGACGTGGTCGCGGCCGAGCCTGCATCGGAGCGCTCGGCGGACCATGGCGTCGGGGAGTTTCGGATCTTCCTGGAGACGGCTCCGGAGTCGGCTGCTGCGGCCGCCGCCGCAGTACTCGAGGAGTTGACGCGCTTGCGGCGGGCAACGGTGCCCGAGGTGGAGATCGCGACTGCGCGGCGATCGCTGCTGGCCCGCCTGCCGTTGCTCTTCGACCGCGCCGAGACGGTCGCCGGCCGCTTCGCGGAGGACGAGCTGCTGGGTCGGCCTCATGGGTACTGGTCGGTCTACGGGGAGCGGCTCCGGGCGGTGAGCGCCGCGGACATTCGCCGCGCGGCGCAGCGCTTCATCGATCCGGAAGGAGTCGTGCTGGCCGTCGTAGGCGACTCGGAGGCAGTCCGTGCCGGTCGGGCGGCTGAGGACCTGCGTCGCATGCTGGGGGCGCCGCGGCTCGTGGAGACTCAGTAGATCCCGGTTTCCGGGTAGAACGCGTACCAGCCGAACCAGAAGGCGGCGTGGCCAGGTATGCGTGGCAGCAGGTCGCCGTCGCCGGAATCCGGTACGAGGCCTTCTTCGGCGATCCACCAGGCGGTTCCGTCCTCGGCGTGTAGCTGACGCAGAGGGGTCTCCTGCGGGACCCGGAACCGCCGTCCTCCGCTCTCGTAGGCGCGCACGGCGTCGCTCGCCGCGTCGAGGACGAGCACGACCTTCCGTCCGCCGACCGTGTCGTGGACCAGGCGCTCGGAACGGAGCTTGTCCAGCGGATACGCCTTCGCTTCGTCACCGATTCGCAGCGCGTAGATGCGCGCGTTCCGCTCCAGCACGTCGCTCTGTCGCCATACCGGGAACTCGACGCCTGAGCGGGCCTGGTCGGCGGCACCCTCGACGTAGCGGAAGCCCGTGCGCCGCGCTGCCTCCGGATCCGGCCGCATGATCGTCGTGTCGGGGTAGCGGGTTCGCCAGGCGTCCCAGCGCGTCAGGGTCATTGGCAGCATCTCGAGCCGGGCGCCTTCGGCGGCGCGCTGGCCGACGACGGCCTCGCCGGTCAGGTTGCTCCACAGGCTCAAGGTGGCGCGGTCGAACATCAGCTTGTTCGATCGGTACAGCAGACCCGAGGTTCCGAACCTCAGACGTTCGCCATTCGGGTCGACGGCCGAGTAGAGGATGCCCGAGCCGCAGAGCGTGCAGAACGACAGGGTGATCGGCTGCCCGCCCACGGTGTCGTTCAGCAGCTCGTGCCAACTGAGCACCTTGACCGGGTAGGCGCGCCGCTCGCCGCCGATGCTGACGCCGAACACGGTGTCGGTGTCGCGCATGAAGCGGGCCATGTCGGCAGGGACCGCGGCGGGGTCGTCGACGGCGGGAATCTCGTCCAGGCGCACACCGCCCCAGTGCACTTCCCGCAGTCGCAGCCGGACCGTGGTGTCGGGACCGAGAATGCGGTTGAAGACCGGGTCGATGCGCGAGAACAACTCTCCCTTCCAGGCGACGTAGCCGGGTGGGGGCACAAGATCCTCACGGCTGCCGACGTACTCGAACCAGCCCCGGTAGTGGTTGCCGAGCTGTTCGCCGGAGAGGTCCTCGAGCAGTTGCCGAACGTCCGGGCGGGCCTCGTTGGGCGAAAAGAAGTACGCGTCGACCAGGGGAATGAGCGTTGCAGGATCGGTCTTGGCGAGCGCCTTCGCGGCGTTGCGTCTGGCCTTCTTCCGGTCGGACATCAGGCGTCGTAGACGGTCGTAGACGGCGCCGGCGGCGCGCGTCCTGCCGGCGTTGCTGTCCAGCGTCGGGTAGGTCGGCCGGACGGCGAGCGGGTCGTCCATCAACCGGTCCTGGGCGGGGAGCGCGGCCGGACCGATCAGGGCCAGGCAAAGGACTGCAGCGGTCAGGCGAAGGAGTGCGGCCGTCGTCATCTTCATGAGGATCCCGTCGGTATTATCCATGCCGTGCTGAACGGGGGGCTCGGTGCCCGGACTTCCGGCGCCAGAATCAGGTCACGGTTGGCTTCAGCCGGGTCAGCCGTCATCATCGCGTGGTCCCCGTTCAGCCTTCTCGCGGTCGGGGCGTGGGCGGAGGAGGCTGAGGTCGTTCTCGAGAGTATCGAGATCACGCCCGCGACGCCGGGGCGCGAAGCCCTGTGCCGGCTGACCGCGACCGTCAGCAACGCCGGCGATCGCGACGTCTACAGCTTCGGTTTCGACGTCGAGTTGAACGGTCGGACGTTGCCCGTCTACGAGAACCAGCTCTTCCTGCAGGTGATCGAAGCCGGCAAGTCGGATGAGATTGCGCTCTACAACTTCTGGACCTCGGAAACGGGTCGTCCGGCGCCGGCCGACGGCAATCTCGAGGTTCTGGTCCGGCTTCGCGAGGCGCAGTGGGTTGAAGTGTCCGAGGTCGAAGAGGAGGGCGAGACGGTCGAGGTGTGGACGCCGGCCGGCGATGTCTCCGGCTTGCCCCAGATGGTCAGCCGAACCCTGAAGCTCAAGTGAAGGCGGCGCCCATGTTCGTCGCCGTGCTCGCGGGCGCGACGGCGCTCTTGATGCCGGCGTGCTCGCCGGCGCCCAAGCGGACCACGGGGACGGGTGCCGAGTCGCCGCGCCCGCCGATCGTTCTGATCTCGATCGACACGCTGCGTTCGGACCGGCTTCCCGCGTACGGATACGAAGGGGTCGAGACCCCCGCGATCGATCGCCTGGCGGCTGACGGCGTGCTGTTCGAGCGCGCCTTCACGCACGTGAACGTCACGCTGCCTTCCCATGCCAGCCTGTTCACGGGGCTGCTGCCGCCGGAGCACGGCGTTCGCGACAACGCCGGGTACCGGTTGAGCGAGGGAATCCCGACGCTGGCGGCAGAGCTCGGCCGGCAGGGCTACGCGACCGGTGGTTTCGTGTCCTCCTACGTCCTGCGGTCATGGACTGGAATCGATCGCGGCTTCGACATCTACGACGACGGCGTCCGGTTCGAGACGGCACGTCAACTTGGCGAGTTGCAACGGACGGGGACGGAAACCCTGGTCGCCGCCTCTGGCTGGCTGGAGGGCGTGGCGGACGCCCCCTTCTTCCTGTTCCTGCACCTCTACGAGCCTCATGCCCCCTATCAGCCGCCGGCGCCGTTTGCGGGCCGCTACGACGACCCCTACGATGGCGAGGTGGCGGCGGCCGACCGGGTGGTCGGCGAGCTACTCGGGCGCCTGGAGGAACTTGGTCTCTATGAGGGCGCCCTCGTCATCCTGCTCTCCGATCACGGCGAGGGCCTGATGGACCACGGCGAGATGGACCACCTGGTTCTCATCTACCGCGAAGTGCTCCAGGTGCCCCTGATCGTGAAGCTGCCAGGTGGGGAGCGCGCCGGCGAGAGAGTGGGTGCGAACGTCCAGCTCGTCGACGTCGCGCCGACGGTCTACTCGATCCTGGGTCTGGAGAAACGGGACGGCTTGGTGGGAGCCAATCTCTTCGATCTGCCGCCCGCCGGGGAGCCGCGGCAGATCGTCTCGGAAAGCGTGTATCCGCGGATTCACTTCGGATGGAGCGATCTGGCGTCGATCGTGGAAGGCGACCTGCACTTCATCGATTCGCCGGATCCGGAGTTGTTCCGGTTGTCCGAGGACCCGGGCGAGCTCAACAACGTCATTCAGGAGGAGCGGGTGGCGGCGCGACGGCTGCGCGAGGCGCTCGCCGAAGTCGACCGGACGCTGAGCTCGCCGGCCGAGGAGGATCCCGAAACCCGCCGGCGCCTGCAGTCGCTCGGTTACCTGTCCGGCGGCGCCCGCGCCCGGGAGGGGCCGCTTCCGGATCCGAAGAGCCGGATCGGCGTCGTCGCCGATCTGGACCGCGCCGCGGCGCTGGTCGCCGGTGGTCGCCTGGCGGAGGCCGAGTCCGTGCTTCGGGGGATCCTGGAAACCGAGCCGCAACTCGTCCAGGCCTGGCAGCAGCTCGGGGATGTGCTGGACGGGCGCGGTCGGAGGGAGCCGGCGCTGAACGCCTACCGGAGCGCGTTCGAGACCTCCGGGGGCGACGCGGTCGCCGCCGGCGTCAAGTTGGCGGAACTCCTGCTCCGGATGGGACGTGTGGAGGAGGCGCGTGAGCACGCACTCGCGGTCGTGGACCGGTCGCCGCTGGCTCACCTGGTGCTGGCCGAGGCCGAAATGGTCGCCGGCGACCTGGAGGCCGCGGGCGAGCACCTGGCGAGGGCGATTGCCGAGCGCGGACCGCGGTTGACGCCGCTGATCGTGCGTGCGGGCTGGCTCAACGCGCAGGGGCGGTTCGAGGAAGCCCTCGCGCAGACCGACGAGGTCCTGGCGGGGTTCGGCGACCGGGCCGACCGGACGGTTCTCGCGCGGCTCTTCCTGCATCGCGGCACGGCGCTCGGCGCCCTGGAGCGGGCGGCCGAAGCGGAGCGCTCGTACCGCGAGGCGATCGACCTGGACGCCGAACTGCTCGGGGCGTACTCCTCGCTCGCGTTCCTCTTCGCCCTGCAGGGGCGTGCCGCCGAGGCGGGCCGGGCCCTGCAGGAGATGGTGACCGTGAACCCGGAGCCTGCCGCTTACGCCGAAGCGGTGCGGACACTGCGGGCGATGAACGACGAAGCGTCCGCAGCGCGGTTGCTGGCCCAGGCGCTCCAGCGCTGGCCGGACAGTTCGGAACTCCTCCGGATCCGGACATCGGGGTAGGCTCTCCGCGTGGCTGGGGCGAAACAACCCGGAGGGCGCCGTTCGCCAGCGCGCATGCGGTGGCGAACCGCGGTGGGGCGACTGGCGGTCGCCGTCGTCGTGGCGGGTCTCCCGGCTTGGGTGCCCTTGACCGCCCAGCAGGCCGAAGGCGGGAGCGAGCGCGTATCCGTCCCGGTGTTCATCGAGACCGTCGATGTCGAAGTCATCAGTATCGACGTCTACGTCACGGCCGCCGACGGTCAGCCCGTGCACGGCCTGACGCTGGACGACTTCGAACTGCTGGTGGACGATCGCCGGGTCGCGATCAGCAACTTCTACGCGGTCGAAGAGCGCGGCGACGATCTGTGGGTGCGGCGTGGCGAAGCCGACGCGGAGCCTCTGGCCGCGCCGGAACCCGAGGACCCGCTCGCACCGCGTCTCCCCGAGCGAGCGCGCCTGGCCGTTCCGTCCGAACAGGCGCTCCACGTCGTGGTCTACATCGACAACCTGAACCTGACGCCGTTCAACCGGAACCGGGTGCTGCGCGAGCTGCGGGCCTTCATCCGCGAGCAGCTTCGCCCCGAGGACAGCGTGATGCTGGTGAGCTACAACCGCTCCCTCGACCTGTTGATGCCCTTCACCAGCGACCGCGAGAAGCTGAACCGGGCGCTGCTGGAGCTCGAGGAAACGACAGGGAACCGGGTGCATCGCAACAACGAGCGGCGGGACATCGTCGATCTGATCAACGACGTGAACCTGGACACTGCGGGGCGCCGGGGGAGCGAACAGTTCCAGCAGGGGGTGCGCGAAGGTCGCGTCATCGGCGGCCCCATCAATCTGGCCCGTAACCAGTTGATCGCCTACGCCGGCTCGGTCCGCAACGACACCGATTTGTCCATCAACGCGCTGTCCAGCGTCGTGGAGAACCTGTCGGCGGCGCCGGGGCGTAAGGCGGTGGTCTACGTGTCCGACGGCGTGCCGATGATCGCGGGCGAGGACATGTTCCACTTCATTCGGGATGCCTACGAGGATGCGGTCTCGCTGATCGAGATGGCTTCGTACGACATGTCCAGGCGCTTCCAGCAGCTTGCGGCGGCCGCGAACGCGAATCGAACGAGCTTCTACACGATCGACGCTCGTGGTTTGACCGTGTACTCGCAGGGAACGGTGGAGCAACAGGCGGCCGGCCTGCCGGGGCAGGGAATGCTGATCGACCAGATCCGGGTGACCAACCTGCAGAGCCCGCTCCGGTTGATGGCACGGGAGACGGGTGGCCGGGCGATCTTCAACGCCAACCGGGTGATGCCCGACCTGCTCAAGATTGCCCGGGACTTCCGCAACTACTACTCCCTTGGATACATGCCCGCCGTCGCCGGCACCGGTCGCCTGCACACGATCGAGGTGCGTCTCAAGAACCGTCGTCGCGGCGTCGACGTGAACTACCGGCGCGGTTTCCGGACCAAGTCGATCGAGTCGCGAATGGTCGAAGGGACGCTCTCAGCCCTCAATCTGAACGTGTACGAGAACCCGCTCGGCGTCCGGGTGCAGAGCCTGCCCGCCAAACGGCGTCCGGACGGCAACTACGATCTGCCGCTGGTCGTCGATGTGTCCTGGGAGGACCTGACGCTGATTCCGCGCGAAGGCGTCCACCACGGTCGGATCCGCCTCTGGCTGGCCGCCAAGGACGAGAAGGACCGCTCGACCGAACCCCGGCCCACCGAACTGACGATCGCCGTGCCGGCGGAGCGCCTGAGCGAGATCGAGGGGCGCAGGTGGCGCTACGGACTGGAGCTGACGATGGAGGGTGGCTACCACGACATCGGGCTCGGGCTCCGGGACGATGTCGGCGGCCGGCAGTCCTTCCTGCGCTACGGCGTCAACGTGCGCTGACGGTCCGGCTGCCTGCCTTCAACCCGGAGCCGTCGGGGAAACCCGGCGGCTATACTGGCGGGCATGATCGTTTCCTGCTATGGGGCGCGGGCCAATCGCCCCTTTTCTCGCTCTGCTGGCCGGCATTGGCCACTGCTGCCGGCGCTGATTCTCGTCCTGTTCGCAGCGGGTAGCGCGAACGGACAGCGGTTGCTCGATCTCGGTCCCTCCCTCGAGGACGCCACGGCCGCCGAGGAGGGATTCGAGACGTTCGCCATCGACCTGGACGTCGACTTCGTTCGCTCCGCGCCGCAGCGCGTGGAACTCCCGACACCTGACGGCCGGGTGCTCGCCGCCGAACTGACCGTCTTCGAGGACCGCGGCAACGGCGACGCGATGTGGGCGGGCGCCTTTCCCGGCGCGGGCTACGAGAGCGTCGTGCTCACGGTCAAGGACGGCTATCTCGCCGGGCGGTTCGGCGAGCCGGGCGGCGCCGCGTACCTGATCAGCGTCGGACCGGACGGTCGCGGCCGGATGGAGGACACGTCTACCCGCGAGCCGGAGCCTGAGCAGGAACATTGCCCGGGCGGCGTGGTTCCGCCCATGGAGTCTCCCGTTTCAGTGCCCCTGGCCCAGCAGGCCGGACCTCCGCGCGGCGTGGCGTCCGAGTCGAACCACGACGTGCTTGACATCCTGGCCGTCTACACGGCGCAAGCCGAGGAGCGGTGGGGCCGCCGCAACCGGACCCCCGGTGTGTCGATTCAGAACGGGGTGGACTACCTGGCGCAGGTGTTCCGGAACGGCCAGTTGGGTGTGACGCCGAACCTGGTGCATTTCGAAGAGGCGCCGCCGGTGTTCGGAGCACACGAACCACAGGAAGGCGAGCAGGGCGAGTGGTCCTGCGGACACGTTCTTGGCCACATGCCCGGGGATCCGGACCTGGCGCGACTGCGGGCGGAGCACCAGGCGGACATGGTTCACCTGTTCCTCTGGAGCGCCCAGGGGTGCAGCGGCATCGCCTACCTCCTGACCAAGGGCCGTTCGGCTCAGGGCTTCTCTGGATCGGCCTTCGGGCTGACCCTGGCGCGTGGGGATTTCGAGCCGACGTTCGCCCACGAGATCGGCCACAACCTGGGCGCCAACCACGATCCCCCGAACGCGGGCGGTAGCGACCTCGAGGGCTTTCGGCGCGATACAGCAGTGGAGCCGTACGCGTTCGGCCACACCGACTTCGTGCCGATACCGAACGTCGACACGATCATGAGCTACGGCTCGGGCAGACCCCAACCCTACTTCTCGACGGTCAGGATCACGCCGCGGGGCTGGACGCTCGGGATCGCGAACGAGCGCGAGAACGAGCGGGCCATGCAGCGGACCATCCACCTCGCAGTGCAGTACAGCGACTTCATCAGCAGTACGCCGAACCCCGACCCCGAGCCGCCGCCTCCGCCGCCTCCGGGCGAGATCCCCGAGGCGCCGGCGAACCTGACCGCCACACCGACCGGCCCCACGAGCGTGCGCCTGACCTGGACGGACGAATCGGACAACGAGAACGGGTTCGAGGTGCAGGTCCGCCCGGAGGGCGGACGCTGGCAGGCGGCGACGAGACTGCCGGCGAACAGCACCTCCGCGGACGTGACCGGGCTGGACGCCGGCGGCCGCTACGACTTCCGCGTGCGGGCCTACAACCGGGCCGGCGGCGCGAACAGCGACTACGTGACCGTCGTGCTGCCGGCGGCGGAGTACACGGACTGCGTGCCCTCGGCGCCGCAGATCGCCTTCGAGCACGGGTTCACCGTGAGCATGTGCATCGAGTACGAGAAGGAAGGCGAGACGGTGCAGGCCGACGCGCTCGACTACGGCCTCGGTTCGCGCGAGTCGGGCCTGCTCTACTTCTTCGACAAGGACAACTCCGAGGTGCTGATCAAGGTGCTCGACGCCTGCGCCGTGAACGGCCACCGGTGGGTGTTCGTGGCGCCGGTGACGACGCTCGCGTTCAACCTGCGCGTCGACGAGACGGCTACCGGGGAGTACTGGGACCATCAGAACCCGCGTGGCGGCGTGACGGCAACGACGAAGAGCGACCTCAAAGCCTTCCCGTGCGGTTCGGTCGCGTCGGCCCCGCCGGTTGCGGGCGGCGACGAGGATATCGACGGCATCGACGGCATCGACGGAGTGGACCTCGTCGACGCGGGCCTTTCGCTCTCGCCGGCTCCGTCCACGGCGCCGACGGCGGTCGCCGCCGCGCCGCGGTCTCCGGTCAAGGTTTCTCGGCCGATTGCCGCCGGTGAAGAAGCTGAGTGCGAGCCGCAGCCGGTGCGGGAGCTGAAGGGCGGCTACACCGTGAACATGTGCGTCGAGCACATTAGGGACGACGAGACGGTCGTGGAGGTGGTCAGGGACTACGAACTGGACTCGGAGCAGTCGGCCATCCTCTACTTCTTCGACAGGAACAACGCGGAGGTGCTGATCAAGGTGCTGGATGGCTGCGCGATCAACGGCCACCGCTGGGTGTTCGTGGCGCCGGTGACGACGCTGGCGTTCAATCTGTCGATCACGCCGCCCGACGGCGGTACGCCCTGGACGCACCAGAATCGCCTGAACCAGACCGCCGCGGCGAAGAGCGAGCTCAGGGCGTTCGCCTGCGCCAACTGAGGACGGCGCGGGAGGCGCCGCCGGTTCAGGATGGGGCGGGGGCTGAGCGCCCCCGCCGCTCCATTCCGGAGTTCCCTAAAGCACGCGAATCGATGTCGAGGACGAGTGCTGCCCGTTCTTCCCGTCGGTCACGGTGACGACCAGCGTGTAGTCGCCGCTCGTGAGCTTCTTGCCGGCGACGAAGGTCCCGGAGAGCTGAGACACCCCCGATCCGGCCTGGGCGCCAGCCGCCAGGACAACCTCGCCGCCGTCGGCCACCTGTTGGCCGTCCGGCCGGAACACCTGTGTGCGTACGGACACAGGTCCCGCGCCGAGGTTCGTGCCGGCGAGGCTGATCGGCGTCTCGCCGCCGGCGGTAACCACCGGCTGCGCCGCGGGAATGAATGGATTGCCGTCCATCAGGAACGGGAAGGCGACGTCGCGCCGCTGCTCCGACTCCTCCTCGCGGAGCAGGACCCACTTCTGGGGCGGTTCCGGGAACAACGGCGGCTGGAGCGCGGGGCCGTCGCCGGGAACGTTGAGCAGGGAAGTGGCCAGAGCCCGGCGGCCCGTGGCGTCGTTGCGGATCAGCACGCGAACGGAGTACTCGCCCGGATCCAGGTCGAAGTGACCCCAGTACTTGAGCCCGCTCTGCAGCAACGCCGGTCCGGCCTGGGCGGCGTTCAGGCCCATCGCGCGAACGAAGAAGTCGCGGACGATGCCGTGCTGGTCCAGAGCGTAGGCGTAGATCTGGAGGGGCACCGTGTCGCCCTGCTGTTCCGCGAGGAGGTCCTGGCCGCGGACTTCGATCAGGACCGGCGCGTAGGCTTTCCCGCTGTCGGCGGGGAAGGCGGCGGCGAGCACGGAGGTCTCGATCTGGCCGGTCTCGACGCCGCCCATCACCTGCTGCGCCGAGTCCAGGGCCCGTTCGAAGGGGCTCCTCTGTTCGTAGGGTTTCGGAGCGTAGTAGCCGGGCCGGTGGACGACCCGGGTCCCACGGGGCGCGTTCTTGAGCCGTACCCGCAGCCTGTGGAAACTGCCGTCGTTCTTCAGGTTCCTCGGGTAGAACGAGAGCAGGTAGGTCACGCTGGTCTGTTCCAGCATCTCGGACATCGCATCGCCCAGGTTGCCGAAGTTGGCGAAGACCTCGCCGCCGGTGTCCCTCGCCATCATGTCCAGCGAGGCCCGGTTGCTCTGCCCCTGGGTCTGGATCTTGCCGCTCACGTCCACCGCCTGGATCGAGCAGTTCGCCTCGCGGAAACGCTCCAGCATCTGGTTCATCGATCGTTGAGCCGCGGTGCTGCCGAAGAGATCCTCGTTGTCCACCTGCTCGAAGTTCCCGGCGGACACCCGGAGCTGCCGATCCAGGATCTCCTGCTGTTGCTCAACCGTCACGCCCTGCTGGCCGACGAGGATGTTGTCGGCGAAACCCTCGGACAGGAAGACGACGTGCTTGCGTCCCTGAACGGACTGCATCCAGTTGGCGAGTTCGCTCATGCCGGCCGTCAGCGCGTCGACCTGGGCTGCGGCGCGTCCGCGGTCCGCGGCGTCGCGCAGGACCTGCAGCTCCTGCTGAGTCGCGAGAAGCTCGGCCTGCCCCTCGACTCGGGCCGTACCGCCAACGTCGCCCAGGTCGGAACTCGTGGGGACATCGCCGCTCAGGTCGCCGATCACGAGGCCCAGGGGGTCGCGAATCGCGCCGGGCTCGTTCCGGGCGAAGCCGAGGCTGCGGATGGCCTGCCGGATCTGGCTGCGATCCGAGGTGAATCCGAGGACCAGGCGCGGCCGCGTGTCGAAGACAGCAAGGGCCACCAGGTCGGTGGGGTGGAGTTCCCGCAGCACGAGGTCGGCGGTGGCCTGCTGGGCGCGGCCGACGGAATCGGGCGGCGTGAAGAAGAGGTCGAAGAACAGCAGGAAGTGCCGCCTGCCGGCGACGGGCACCGGTTCCTCGGTCGCCTTGCCCTGGATCGTCGACAGATCGACGACGTCGAAGTCGGCGATCTCGACCGCTCTCCGGTTGTCCTGGAGTTCGAAGTCGGCGGCTGTGAGGTCGCGGAGCGGGGCGCCGGAACGACTCACCTGCACCGGCACCTCGATGAGGGTGACCGTGGTCGTGTCGCTGAACTCGGCCTGTGCCTGCCGGGCGCGACGTCGCTGGGCGTCGGCCGAGGCCGCCGAAAGCACCAGCGCGGCGGCGCACAACAGGCTGGTACTGGATGTCGTAAGCGAACGGCTCAAGAAACGGGGGTCGTTCATTCGTAAGGTCCTCCCGAGGATCCTGGGTCCGGAATGGGTTGGTTGTTCGGTCGGCGCCTCGATTCGGCGCCTGCTGTCTTCAGTTCAGCACTTTCAGCGGGATCGAGTTGGCGGATCTGGCCTGTGTCGCCTGATCGATCACCGCGACGCTTAGAGTGTAGTCGCCCGGCTCGAGACCCGTGGGCTGGAAGGCTGCAACCAGCTTGTCGAGCCCCGGGATTCCCGTCACCGTGCGCTCGCGCAGGCTGAGCGCGCCCCCGGTCACCGCCTCGCCCTCCGGATCGGTGAGCGTTGCCTCGAGCGTCAACTCACCGGCACCGAGGTTGTAGCCCACGAGGCAGACTTCGGCGCCTTCCGGATCGTCGGTGATCGGCAGGAGCGGCACGGCCGACGGCACGTACGGTTCGCCGTTCACCGTGAACGGATAGATCGTCGTCTTCGCGTACTGGTCGCCGGGCTGCTCGCGGACGAGGAACCAGCTTCCGGGTTCCTCGAGGAAGAAGGGCGGCAGCAGCGCCGGCTGCCCGTCGGCGAAGGCCGGGACATCGAGCTCGACGGTCGCGGCGCCGGTGCTGCCGGTGACGGCGTTGCGCACCAGGACCCGTACGAGGTACGTGCCGGGGCCGAGGTTCAGGTGGCCGTAGTACTTGAGGCCGGTGTTGGCGAATGCGTCCTCGCGCCCGGCCAGATCGAGGGTCACGACCCGGCTGAAGAAGTCGCGCATCTGTGACTTCTCGTCGGTGACATAGGCGTAGATCTCGACCGGCAGATGAAGGGCTTCATGTGCGTCGAGCAACCCGTCACCCCCGATCTCGATGATGACGGGCACGTATGCCTCGTCCTCGGTGGCCCGGAAGGGCGCGGCCAGCACGTCGATCGCGAGACCGTCCGTTTCCGTTGCCGTGGCGATCAGGTCCGAGGCCAGAAGGCGCTTTTCCATGGGGTGCAGGTCGCCGAAGGGCCGGGGCGTGACATACCCCATCCGGTGGGAGACCTGCGCTCCCCGCGGCGCTCGCGCGCGAACCGCGATGCGGCGGTGGTCGCCGGGTTCGCCCGGGTCGGAGGGTTCGAAGGCCAGCAGGTAGGTCACGCTGGACCCTGACAGCACTTCGCGAAGTTCCGCGCCGAAGTCGTTCGCGTCTTCATGGAACCTGCCGCCCGTCTCGTTGGAAATGTAGAAGAGGGCGTCCCGCCCGACGATGCGGGCGCGGCGTTCCTCGGGCATGTCGGCCCGCAGGCCCGAGATGTCGACCGCGTGGATCGCAGCGTTCGCCCGGCTGAACTCGCGCAGCATCTGGTCCATCTGGACCTGGAGTTGGGTGTTGCCGTAGCGGTTGTCCGTGTCGACCTCGGCATAGCGCCCGTCCTGGATGGCCTGGATCTCCCGCTGCATTTCATCGTCGAAGAAGTCGGGCTGGCGTCCGAACAGCAGGCGGCCGTCGAAGCCCTCGGAGAACAGGATGACGTGCTTGCGGCCCTCGACGCTGCCAAGGATCCGCGCCATGTCCTGCAGCGTGTCGGCCCAGCTCGAGATCCGGCCGCGGGCGAAGCTGCGCTCGTATCTGGCCATCTGGTTGCCGATGATCCGCAGGTAGCCGTCGACGCTGCGCTCCATCTCGCTGATGCTCTGGTCCACGCCGCCGGCATCCAGGGCGGCCGAGATCGCCGGACGGGGACTGTCGATCAGGAAGCCGAGGGGATCCTTGGTGACGAGCTTCAGAAGGCGGGGATTCCCCAAGGTGGCGATGGCTCGGGCCAGTTGGGCCCGGTCGGGCGTGAAGGTGACCAGGAGTTGCGACCCGGACTCCGCGGTATGCACGGCGACAGCGGCCAGATCGGTGGCGTGCATCTCGTTGAGCACGAACTCCTGGGCGGCGATGCGGGCTCGCGCGACCGCCGTCGGGGCGGAGAACGTGAGGTCGAACAGGAGCAGGAAATGCCGCCTCACGGCCGGGGGGAGATCGTGGCTCGTGTCGATCACTCGCCGGTCATCCGGCACGAGGAGGTCCAGATCCACGACCTGGAATCCGGTGACTTCCTGGACTTCGCCCTCGTCGAGGATCTGGAAATCCTCGCGGGTCAGACCGCGGACCGACTCGCCGTTCCTGCCGACGACGTTCACAGGCACCTGGACTTCGAAGACGACAGCGCGCTCGTCGAACTCGGGCAGGTCGTCGGGATCCTGAGCCGTCGCGGACGCTGCGCCCAGTAGAGCAAGAGCCAGCACCAGCGATGTGAGGCTGGCCACTTCGGTTCGGCGCCAGGTCCGAGCGCCGGTCCGCTCGTTTGACTCAGACGAGGATTCGGGCTTCATGTCCTTGGACATCCCGTTGCGGGGCATCGTTGCTTCAAGGCTACCAGTTGGGCCGGCGCTTCTCGTGCGCCGGGGTCTAGGGTGCTTGCCGATCGAGCAAGGCCGCGTACTTGCGAGCCTCATCGTGGGTCGCATCGAGGCGCAGGGCGCGCTCAACGTGGTGTCTCGCTTCGCGCATCTTGCCCGTTGAAAGGTAGACCCTGACGAGACCCACGTGGACTTCGGGAAGCTCCGGGTCGGCGCGGAGCGCCCTGCGCATGTAGTCGAGGGCAAGGACCGAATCGCCGGCGGCGAGAGCCGCGTCGCCCCGGTAGATGTAGAAGAACGGACTGGCGAGGTTGAGTTCCTCGAGGGTGTCGAGCAGCACGCCGGCACGGTCGTGCATGCCCAGGAGCTGGTAGGCACGTACGAGGTTCGTCATCAGCGGCACGCTCTGGGGATGCAGATCCAGACCCTCCTCGTAGACCCGCGCCGCTTCTTCGACCCGGCTACGCCGGAGCAGGAGAACGCCCCGGTTGTTGATCGCCTTGTCGAAGTCTGGCGTCAGGCGGACGGCGATGTTCAGCCACTTCTCGGCCGCGTCGAGTTCGTTCGCCATCAGGGCTTCGGCGCCCAGGTTGTTGTAGTAGTGGCCGGTAGCGGCGAGGTCGGTGATCGGTTCGAAGTCCCGGTACGACTTTGGCCGGTAGGGCAGGAAGTCGTAGGTGGCCATCTCCCCGTTGACGTACATGCCGCCGACGATGTGGCCGCGGCTGATGACGACCCCTTCCTGGTAGTTCCAGCGCTGGTAGTCCTCGACTTCGACGAAGAACGGATTCAGCCTGCGCTCCCGGCCGACGGCGACGAACAGGTTGACGAAGGACAGGCAATTGCCGAGCCGGGCGTCGAACGTCTCGGTTGCCGTGCGTGTCGGTGTCAGGGCGTACTCGAGGTTGACCCAGCCGAAGATGAAATCGAGCACGGCGTCGCGCCGGCGGCTCTCGCTGCCGGCGGGGCTGATTCGCTGATCAATGGCTGCGCGCAGGTGGTCGGTGACGGCGAAGGGGACGACCACGTCCTCGCTCCAGGTGGTGCCCAGGCGGCGTTCGAACTCGGACGTCAGGACCTGCGTCCCGCTGAAGGGAACGTAGCCGGTGCAGGCCGTGGTCAAGGCGGCCGCCAGCGCGATTCCGGCCCGCCTCGTCCGAAGCGGGACAGTCGGCCCGGCGGTAGCGAACAGGCTGCTTGCTCGCCTGGAACGACCGTCTCGGAACAGGGAATGAACGCGCATATGGGGAACGGTGGACAATCCGTGTCGTCTACTGTACGATGCCTGCACTCGACAGGTTGATCCGCCGGTACTTGCGTCATGGTCTGGTCGGCTGGCGTCCAGCGTCAGTTACGCCCTGACGGTAACGGTGTGTTGACGCTCCTGATACCAGGAAGAGCGCGTCAGATGTCAGTCGGAGGGCGGGCACGTCCCGACCAGCGGAGTAGGAACACCGTGGGTGACCTGAGAGACGCTTCAAAATTATGGATACCGTACCTTCTCTTGGATGGGTTGGACGCGAAGGCTTGTGCCAATTTGGCGTGGTCCGGTGTGCGCCCATCCGAAGGCCCGCGTGGAAGTGGGGTTTCGCCCGCTTGGACAGAACGGCCGAGTCCCGGCCGCTTTGGCACAGGCCTTGCGGGGTTTCCATGTTCGTTCAACGGAGCCGAACAGGCTTTCGTCAACCGCGGGAGGTTCTCCTGGCTCGCGCCGCCGGCGCGGAACTGGAACGGACTCTCCCGTACAACACTTCGGAGGGAGTATTGAACGCATGAGCAGACGCACCGTTTCGACGTTCGGCGTCATCCTTTTGCTGCTCGTCAGCGGCCTCGCCTGGGGTCAGCAGACGACGGGCAATCTCTACGGCACCGTGACCGACGAGTCCGGCGCTGCCCTGCCGGGCGTTACGGTCACTGTGACCGGTATCGGCGCCACGCGGGAGCAGTTCACCGACGCGGCCGGCGCCTTCCGGTTCCTTGCCCTCGATCCGGGCTCGTACGACGTGGTTGCCGAGCTCGACGGCTTCGGCGGCCTGGAGTTTCCGGACGTCCTCATCCGGCTGGGGCGGAACACGGACCTGCCACTGACCCTGACCGCGGCTCTGGAGGAGACGATTACCGTCACGTCCGAGAGTCCGCTCCTCGACGAGCGTCAGATCAGGGCCGGCACCAACGTCACGCAGGTCGAACTCGAGAAGATCCCGACCGCGCGCGATCCCTGGGCCATCCTGACCCAGACGCCGGGCGTGCTCGTGGACCGGATCAACGTTGCCGGCAGTGAGTCCGGCCAGCAGTCCGTGTTCCGGGCCCAGGGCGTGTCGAGCCAGCAGAACTCGTTCCAGCTCGACGGCACGGAGATCACCGACATGCGCGCCACCGGCGCGTCGCCGACGTACTACGACTTCGACCAGTTCGCCGAGATGTCGTTCACGACCGGCGGGTCGGACGTCACGAAGAGCACGTCCGGCGTGGCGGTGAACCTGGTCACGAAGCGCGGAACCAATGAGTTCCGCGGTTCCGCCCGCTTCTACAACACGCAGGCGACCGGCTACTTCGGCGGCCTGCTTGAGGCGTCGGAGCCGAACATCGAGAGCCAGCTCTACCAGAGCAACGGCCAGACCGCACTGCCCGGAGCCCGTGTCCGCAAGATCGAGGACTTCGGTTTCGAGGCCGGCGGCGCCGCGATCCAGGATCGCCTGTGGCTGTGGGGTAGCTGGGGTCAGCAGGACATCGGCCAGAACAACGCGACCGGTACCGCTGACGACACCCTGCTCGAGAACACGGTGATCAAGATCAACGGCCAGGTCTCGAGCGACAACTCGATGGTCGCCTCCTACAACAACGGCGACAAGCTGAAGTTCGGACGCGGCGGCGGCACGACGCGGCCCCCGCAGACGACGTGGAACCAGCGCGGTCCCTCGGCCCAGTACCGGCTGGAGGATCAGCACATCTTCTCGCCGAACTTCTTCCTCGTCGGTGTTTACTCGCACGGCGACTTCGGCTTCGCGCTGCTCGCGCGAGGCCACCTGTCGAACCAGAACGGGCTCGATCCCGACGCACTGGATCCGATCCTCTCGGACGGCGTTTGGTACGGGAACTACTTCTCCGGCTCCGCGGCGTCTCCGAACGACCTGTTCCAGGCCGACGCGAGCTACTTCTTCACGAGCGGTGCGACGGTCAACCACGAGCTGAAGCTCGGCGGCCGGTTCCGCACCTACGAGAACAGTTCCGCGTTCTACGCAGGACCCCGGCAGACGTGGCACCATGGAGACCTCTCCTGGACCAACTACACACGTGAGGACTTCGGAGCCCTCTCGGCGGACTACAACGCCCTCTACGCGCAGGACACGATCACCTTCGGGCGCCTGACCCTGAACGTGGGCCTCCGCTGGGACGACCAGGGCGGCGAAAACGGCCAGTACGAGTTGCCCGCGCATCCGACGCGGCCCGACCTGCTGCCGGCGATCACCTTCGAGGGGTCCGAGGCAGGGTTCGGCTGGACGTCGATCGTGCCGCGTCTCGGCGCGACCTACGCGCTTGGTGAGGGCCGTACGACGCTGCTTCGGGCTAGCCTGTCCCAGTTCGCCGACCAGTTGCCGACGAACACGGTGACGCGGAACTCGCCGCTGGGCTACAACCGGGTCCTCGTGATCTGCGACGATCTGAGCGTCGCGGACCAGGTCTGCTACTCGCCGGGCGCGGTCTTCTACGCCAACGTGGATCTCGACAACCCCTTCAACATTCTCGACACGACGGATCCTGGCCTGGATCCGCCGATCACGACGGAGCTCATCCTCGGCGTCGAGCACGAGTTCCTGCCGGAACTCGTTGCCGGCTTCGGCATCACGATGCGGAACGTCGACGACCTGACGGTCGGCATCCCGTACATCGAGGATGCGAACGGCAACGAGCGCCTGCAACGGGGCTCGGACTTCATGCCCGCCCATGTCGCGACGGGCACCGTGCCGCGCGGCGGCGGCAGCTACCGCGTCCAGTTGTACGACTACGTCGACGGGATCGACCTCGTCGGAGGTAGTCACTGGCAGCAGGGCTTCCGCTCCCGCGACTTCCTCGGCTACAACGTCAGCCTGACGAAGCGACTGTCGAACCGCTGGATGGCTCGCGGGTTCTTCCAGTACGGCGACGCCGAGTGGAACGTGCCCAACGAGTTCTACAACCACTTCAGCCGGAATCCCGGCCGCGGTGGCGGCGACGTCGACGGGCAGATCTACATGCAGCGTTCGAGCGGTTCCGGCAAGGGTCAGCGCTACCTGCAGTCGACCTGGTCGTACAACCTGAACGGCATGTACCAGGTCGCTCCGGACAAGGGTTGGGGCTTCAACGTCTCCGCCAACCTGACGGGCCGCGAGGGTTCGCCGGCTGCCTTCTACACGGTCGAGAGCCTCTCGAACGCGGACAGCGCCAGCGTCAACCTCGTTGAGGATCTCGGCGCGGTCCGGCTGCCGGACATCCATACGGCGGACGTTCGGCTCGAGAAGGAGTTCGCCGTGTCGGGTCCGATGAACCTGACGTTCGGCATCGACATCTTCAACGTGACGAACCGTGGCACGGCGCTGTCATGGGTCGACAGAGGTGGTCGCTCGAACTCCGGCAACCTGGACGATCACATCGCTCCGCGCGTGTATCGCCTGGGTGTCCGTCTGAGCTGGCGGTAAGCAGCAGCATCCGCTGAGGGTTGGAGTCCGGAAGGGCTCCAACCCATTGCTCGCTTCGTGGCGACGGGGGTCGGCTCGTCATCACGGACATCGGGAAAGCCCCGATCCGATTCGGATCGGGGCTTTTGTCTTGTCTGGAGCTGCCGGCTCGTGCCTCCGAGGTAGTAGCATGGACTTCCGAATCGGCGCCCAGGAGAAGGGGAGGACTCAATGACCTATCGAACCCGTGTTGCCGTGGCGGTGCTGGCCGGCATCCTTCTGGCCTCCGCAGTCTCGGCCCAGTCCTGGGTGGGTCGGGGCCGACTCAGCGGCGGCGTAGAGGATCTGGAGGGCAATCCGGTCGAGGGAGCGAGCGTCAAGCTGACCCTGGAGGGAATCGGACCCGAACAGGAGGTCCTGACGAACCGGAGAGGCCGTTGGGCGCGGGCTGGTCTGGCTGGTGGAAGCTGGGAGGTTCTCGTGTCGAAGCCCGGCTACATCCCGAGCCAGCACACGGTGCGTCTCAACGAGTACGCGCCTGCCTCGGAGCGGCCGTTCGTCAAGACCGCCCTGGAGCCTGGGGGCCAGACCGCGACCGACGGATCGGCGGCAGCCCTGGACGAAGGAGAGTCGGGGCAGGCCGCGCGCGAGTCGCTGGAACGCGGCAACGACCTGGTCAGGCAAGGAGACTTCGAAGGCGCCATCGCTCTCTTCAACGAGGCGCTGCCGTTGTTGGGGGACGGCGGCAAGGCGGCCGTGCTGGTGGCGATTGCGCAGTCCCAGGTTCAGTTGGACCGGGACGAGGAAGCACTCGCCAGCCTGGAGAGGGCGCTCGGCTATGCCCCGACCAACGTGGACGCCCTGCAGTTGATGAGCCGGCGGTTGACTGCGCTGGGCCGGGCCGGAGAAGCCGAGGCCTATCTGGCGCGGCTGCCCGAGGACCTGCGGGCGGATCCCGAGATTCTGCTGCGTGAAGGCGTCGATCTCTACAACCAGAACGACATCGAGGGCGCCCGCGTCAAGTTCGATTCGGTGATCGAGATCGAGCCGGAGTGGGCGGACGCCTACTACTTCCGCGGTCTCGCACTGATGGCTTCGGGCGAGAACGAGGCCGCGCTCGCCGACTTCCACCGGCTGCTCGAGCTCGAGCCTGAGGGCGAGAGAGCCGAGGAGGCGAAGCAGTTCGCCGAGTACCTGGAATCGCTCTGAGCAGGGCCGCCGGCGAGCGCGTAGCCGGCGCTTTGGCGGCGGGCGCTCTGCTCCTGGCCGCGGTCGGTCTGCCGGCGTGCCAGCCGAGGCCTGACAAAGCAACTACGGCCGCGGAGCCTCAGTACGTTGCCTGGCCGGAGGCGCCGGTGCCGGGCTTCGCCCGGGACGTGGTGCTCGTCACCATCGACACGCTGCGCGCGGACGCGCTGGGCTTTACCGGCAACGCGCAAGCGGACACGCCGCGGCTCGACGAGCTTGCCGCGTCCGGTTGGGTCTTCGACCGCGCCTACGGGCACAGCGTGATGACTCTCCCGTCGCACGCGAACCTGTTGACCGGCCAACTGCCGTACCAGCACGGCGTGCGGGACAACGCGGGTTTCCTGCTCCCGGCAGGTGTTCCCACGGCTGCCGAGACGTTCGCCGCCGCCGGATTTCGGACCGCGGCCTTCGTGGCGGCGTTTCCGCTGGACGCTCGCTACGGGCTCGATCGGGGCTTCGAGGTCTACGACGACTCCTATCCCGAGGGCTCGACCGTTGGCTTCGCCGTTGCCGAGCGAAGCGGAGCCGAAGTGGTTGGCGCGGCCTCCGAGTGGTGGCGGCGGCACGAAGGGGAACGCCGCTTCCTGTGGGTTCATCTCTACGAGCCCCACGCACCTTACGAGCCGCCTCAGCCTCTGGCGGATCGCTTCGTCGAGAACCCTTACCTGGGCGAGGTCGCGGCTGTCGACCTGTATGTCGGTCGGCTGCTGGAGGTGATCGCCCCGGAGGGCGCCGCATCGGAAGCCCTGATCGTCGTGACGTCGGATCATGGCGAGGCACTGGGCGAACACGGGGAGAAGACTCATGGCCTGTTCGCGTATGAGGAGACGCTCGCAGTGCCCCTGGTGCTCTGGGCCGAGCGCCTGACCCCAGCCCGGGTCGGCGCACCCGTTCGCCACATCGACGTGCTACCTACAATGCTCGAGGCGGCGGGTATCGGAACGGACGCCATGCCGGATCTGGCAGGTCGTAGCCTGTGGCGGACGTCGACGAGCGTTGTGGGCACGCGCCCGAGCCCGGAGTCCGTCTATTTCGAGGCGCTGCACACCAACCTGCAGCGCGGCTGGGCACCCCTTCGGGGTGTGATCGCCACCTATCCGCTGGAGGGGACGGATGCCGGCCAACCGCCGGATCGGGTGGAAGCCGGGACGGCCGGGAGCGGCGCGCGGCTCCTGAAGTACATCGCGTTGCCGATTCCGGAGCGATACGACCTGCTGGCAGATCCGGCCGAGGCTCGGAATCTCCATGCAGAGGACGGTATCGCGGCCGAGCTCGCGTCGCTGCTGCCGGGCGAGTCCGAGTGGCCGCCGTCCGCTGGCTCCGTGACAGAAGAAGAGCGGCGGGCGCTGCAGAGCTTGGGTTATCTGAGTACGGCGGGCGGCGGCCCGACACGGGGCGATTACGACCAGGACGACGATCCGAAGGTGCTGGTGGAGCTCGATTCGTTGATCCAGGAGTTCTCGGAGTCGTACCAGGATGGCCGCCTGGAAACCGCCGAGCAGCTAGCCCGGGATGTTGTGTCGCGCCGCCCGCAGATGGCCATCGGCCACTCGAACCTGGCCCAGGTCCTGCTCGAACGGGGCAAGGTGGATGAGGCCCTGGCCGTGATGATTCGGGCCGAACGGGAGCTCGTCGCTCCGGTGTCCCTGCAGAGGCAGTTGGCGTTGACCCTGGCCGAGGTCGGTCGTGCAGCCGAAGGTGTGCGGCTGATGGAGCGGCACGCGGACTCGCGGGATCCGGACACCCTGAACGTGCTGGGACTCGTGTTGGCCGAGGCGGGTGCGCCGGCCCGTGCGCGGGAGGTCCTCTTACGGTCTGTCGAGGTCGATGAGCGCAATCCCCTGGCGCGCCAGAACCTGGCTCTGGCTGCCTGTCACGCCGGTGACTGGCGCCAGTGCGAGGAAGAGTCACGCCTCGCGCTGGCGCTGAACCCGGAGCTACCGCTGTCGTGGAACTACCTGGGCATCTCCCTGTTCAACCAGCGCCGCGTGGGCGAGGCGATCGACGCATGGAGCCGTGCGGTGGAACTCGATCCGCGAGATCTCGACCTGCTCTACAACCTGGGCAGCGTCGCCGCTCGCTCGGGCCGTTCGGAACTTGCCCGCGAGGCGCTGGAACGCTTCGTCCGGGAGGCGTCCTCTCCGAACCGTCGCGGCCGGTACGCGGCGGATGTGGCGACCGCGAGGTCCCTGCTGAGTGGACTGTAGTCGGGTCCCCGGGAGCCGGCCTACGGGCGGCCGTCGGGTTCCGCCGACTCCAGTCCCCGCTCGCGGGTGTTCTGCTGGTCCTGCTGGTAGAGATCGAGGTAGCGCTCCATCTGGACAGAAGCTTCTTCGTCGCGACCGAGTTTGCGTAGCACCTGGGCGAGGCCGTATGCGGCTTCTGCGTGCTCGGGTGCCCCTGCCGTAGCCCGGCGATACGCGGTCTCGGCTCGCTTCAGGCGAGACTCTTCGTCGCTGGAGTCGTCGCTCTCCCTTGCGGCGCCCTCCCAGGCGCGGGCCAGTTCCAGCAACAAACCGGCATCTTCGCCGCCGCTCGTGCTGGCTTCCTCCAGGGAGGCCGCGGCCTCCAGGTAGTCGCCGCGCCAGAGGAGAAGAGCTCCCAGTAGTCGGTGACCGGCCGGAGCGTCGGGCATCAGCGCCGTGACTTCCCGAGCGTACTGCTCCGCCTCGTCCGGCCGGTTCTCCTCCCAGAGAGCCGAAGCGAGGTCGAGGAGGATCGCGGCGTTCCGGGGGTCGAGGATCGCGGCCCGGCGCAGAGGTTGTTCGGCCTCCCGGAACCTCCGGGCATCAAGGAGGGAACGGCCCAGCATGGCGAGAACCCGAGAGTCGTCCGGCCTCTGTTCGACGAGCCGGGTGAGCAGGTTGGCAGCTTCGTCGCTTCGCGCGGTACTCATCAGTAGCGCGGCGTAGTCGGAGAGCACGGCGGGATGCTCCGGTGCGACATCGAGCGCCCTGCGGAACATGTCCTCGGCCTCCTGGAGCCGCTGCAGCGCCATCAGGACAACACCTCGCTGGTACATGCCGTCGGCGCGCCCTGGGGCGATCTCGAGTGCTCGGTCGGCGGCTGTGAGAGCTTCCTCCGCGCGACCGCTCTGAAGCAGGATCGACGATCTGACATACGCTGCACGGGGGTCGCCGGGCGCTTGGGCGAGTTGCCGGTCAAGCCGCTCGAGAGCACCGTCGGCGTCGCCCGAGAACGCCAGCTCCAGTGCTTCGCGGATCCCCTGACCGACCGGATCGTCCGCATCGGCCGCGACGTCGAACTGGGTGCGCCCCGGTGACGGCGCCTCTGTCAGCGTCTCGTAGCGCGCCCGGGCGGCCGCTGCTTCGTCGGACCGGCTGCTCGCCTCGAGCCCGTCAGCCAGCGCTTCGAATGCCCCGGCGAAGTCCGGCCCGATCTCGGCGGCAAGTTGCAGGAACGACAGCGCCTTCTGAGCGTCGCCGGCCGACAGCAGGTAGCGGCCGTAGTCGATCAGCACGTTCAGCGCCAGCGCTCCGGGATCCTCTGGTGGTTCGCTGCCGACCAGGGGTTCGGCCAGCGGCGCGAGGGTGTCGATCGCATCCTGGAGCCGCCCGGCCTGCGAGTAGGCATTCGCCAGTTGGACGGTGTCGGTCGGGTCGCCCGGCGGAATCAACTTCATCTGCTCGATCGCCGCCTCGGGGTCGCCGACCTGGAGCCAGGTGTCGGCCAGGCTCCGCCGGACATCGAGTTCGAGAGCCGGGGGAGGTTGCTCCGCCAGAGGTTGGAGTTGACCGAGAGCGCCCCATGGGTCGTCGCGTCGCAGCAGGATCCTCCCGCGTAGCAGCCTGATCGCGGGAGCGCCGGGCGGCAGGCCTTCGATCAGCGACTCGGCGTCATCCGCCAGCCCGAGGTCCACGGCTCCCGCTGCCGCCGCGATCCTGGCCGGGTGATCGTTGGTGTTCGCTTCGAGCCAGGTCTTGAGGAGTTCGTACGATTCCTCGGAACGCCCGAGGCGGCCGAGCAGCATTCCGAGTGCGCGGACAGCCGGCGAGAAGCCGTCCAGCGCGACGGAGCGCCGATAGAAGGCGACCGCCTCCGTGAAACGTGCGAGCGCCTCGGCCGCTCTCCCGGTGTTGAAGAAGACGGCCGGGTCGGGTTGCGACCGCTGGGAGAGGGGAAGGAGCACCTCCAGTGCCTTCTCGGGGTTTCCAGCCTCGAGATGAAGGGCGCCGAGCGCGCCGAAGGCGACGTCGGGTGCGTCGCCTCCGGCGCAGAAGGCCTCCAGGATCTCGATGGCGCCGGGGAGGTCGCCGCCCTGGGCCCGGCCCATCGCAGCCTCCAGTGGTGCGGGGAGATCCTGGGTTCTGGCGGTTTCCGGCGCCGACAACAGAGCCAGTAGAACGGCAAGGATGAGCGCCAGACTCCGCGCGCCGGTTGCCGTACGGTGGTCCATCGCGGCTAGGATGTTAGCCCGGCCTACCGGCGCGAGCGACACCGTGCTCAGGGGTCGAACCAGGGTTCCCGGGCCGGCCTGCCGTCGACGTAGTTCCGCAGCCTCTGCCGCTGACCTGCCGAGGGTGTTCCGCCGCGGCGTTCCACCTCGGCCAGCACCTGCTGCTGAATGTCGGCGGCCTGTTCGAGGTTGCCCGTCTCCGCGAGTGCCATTGCCATGGTTTCCGCGTGTTCGAGAGAGGGACGGTCGGCCATGAGTCGCTGGGCGATTCCCAGCGCCTGCCGCCCGTCGCGAATCTGCGGGTCGGGGCAGGTGGACAGCAGTCGTGACAGGAGGATGCGCAGATGATCAACCGCCGCCTCCGAGGCTTCGGGGTTCGCGCGCTCCAGGGCCCCGAGTCCGCTGGTCAGCGCTCCGCGCGCCGCGGCGTAGCGGCGGCCGAGGATCAGGGCCATGGCCCGGTCGCGGTGCCAGCCGGCGTTGGCCGGATTTCGGGAGATGGCCCGTGCGAAGTGACTGGCCGCCTCCGGATACTGGCCTTGCTGCGCGAGCAGACGTCCCAGCAGCGCATGTGCCTCGATCAGGCCCGGGTCGAGTTCCAGGGCGCTTCGCAGGTGCGCGCGGACGTTGTCATCCTCGCCGGCGCTCGTGTCTTCGCTTGCCGGGGCGTTGCCGGCGGCGAGTTCCGGATTCTCGCTGGTGATGACAGCGAGGCGGTAGTGGGCCTCCGCTCGCTCGCGGGGTGCGCCGGGAGCGGCCGCCAGTACTTCCCGCAGTCTCCCCCAGGCCTGCTCCGGTCTACCGGCAGCCTGGTGCGCCGCGCCCAGCGTGAGCAGAGCGACCGGCATCGCCGGTTCCGACTCGAGCACCTGGTTCAGGACTTCGATCGCTTCTTCGATCCGGCCGAGTCGCGTCAATGCGTCGGCGCGCCGGGCCGAGGCCTCAAAGTCGGCGGAGTCGATCTCCGCGGCCCGCCCGAAGTGACGTTCCGCCGCTTCGTAGTCGCCTCGTTCCGCCAGGATCAGGGCCAGATTGAAGTGGGGCTCTCGGTAGTTCGCGTCGAGGGCGATCGCCTGCCGCATGCGCGCCTCCGCCGCCTGCTTGTTGCCGAGTTCGATCTGAGCCAGGCCAACACTGAACACGTTGCGGGCGCTGTCCGGCTTTGCTTCCAGGGCGAGCAGGAAGGCATCCAGCGCGCCCCGCGCGTCGCCTCGGCGAAGCGCGGAGGTGCCGCGAAAGTAGTGGGCTTCGGCACTGACGTTGAGCTGGTCTACACGGTCCTTCAGAGGATCGGCGAAGACGACGAGCCGATGCTCGTTCTGCTCGAAGTGAGCCGCCGCCTCCTCGCGCCGGCCGAGCCGCCGCAGCGCGAGGCCGATGTGGTGGTGGATCGCGGACCCTTCCGGCTGGTCCTGGATTGCGGCCTGGAAGTGCTCGATTGCCTGCTCGAAGTCGCCTCGCTCGTATCTGACTCGACCGAGCCCGAGGCGCGCCGCCGACTGACGTGGGTCGCGGTCCACGGCTCGGGAGTAGTCTCTCTCCGCGTCATCCAGGCGGCCCAACTCGAGAAGGGCGTTGCCACGGCGGATGAGGGCGGCGACGTTGCCGGGGTCGATCGACAGCACGCGGTCCAGAGCGGCTGCGGCCGTCTCGGGATCTCCTTCCCGGGCGGTGAGGTCGGCGAGGTAGTAGGGCCAGCGCAGGTCCTGACCATCGAGCGCCTCGGCGTTCCGCAGGGCCGCCCTCGCCGGTTCGTGGTAGTCGTAGAGGAGATAGAGTTGCCCGAGCAGGCCGAACGCGGCGGCCAGGTCGGAGGGGGTCGCCGCCGGATCGTTCTGAAGTCGGTCCAGCTCGTCGTGTGCGGACGCCATCTGATCCCGCACGACCTGTTCGTACTGGTCGGTCCGGGGTCGTAAGACCTGTTCCAGGTCCTGTGCGACCGCGGGATGGCTGGAAAGCGGCAACAAAGCGGCGACGGCTGCCTCCACGAGGGCCGCGCGCGGGACAGTGGAGCGCGCCATCCCCGTTCTCACGGTCCGGATGTCAGGCCGGATCCCATGGACTCTCCGCCGCCTCGGATCAGTGTCTCGTAGCGGCCAGGCCGGTCGAGAAGGAAGGACTCCCGCACCCCGTCGGGCCACGAAACGACGACGGACATCGGCGCGGCGCGAACAGCAGCGAACAGAATCCTCGGATCGTTGCCGACGGCGTAGGAGCCGTCGGTGTGGAACCGCCGCCAGGTTCGGTTGGTCGCCTGGTCGCCGCTCTGGAGACCTACCCAGGCACCGAGCGGCCGCCGTCCGAAGCGATTCTCCGTGTTGTTCTGACTGCCATCTCCTTCCACGTCGCGTCGCGGCAGACGCAGGTCGATGCCGACCCATTCGCTGGAGGAGGGTTCCGTCTCGTTCATCAGAAGCCAGGTTGGGCCCATGTTGTTCGCCACGACCAGATCGGGGTCGCCGTCGTTGTCCAGATCGCCTCTGGCCACGCCGCGGCCGACCTCCGCGCTTCCGGGGTGCTCGAAGTCGGCGACGTCCTCGAAACGACCCCCGCCCAGTCCTCGAAAAAGCTGATTCGGCTGTCGCAAGGGATACGGATCGCCGGCCCGCATCTGCTCTTCGATCCGCGTAACGGCGCCGTTGGCGACGTAGAGATCCAGCACGCCGTCCAGGTCGTAGTCCATGGCGGCGACACCAAAACCGGTGTAAGGGAAGCTGGGCGGCCCGAGGCCGCTGCCGCGGGTCGCGTCTTCCCACATGCCGTCGCCCAGGTTGAGGTACAGCGTGTTCGTTTCGCGGTAGACGTGGGTCATGAACAGGTCGACAAGACCGTCGTCGTTGAAGTCCTGGGCTACGACTCCCATGCTGGCCTCTGGCTGGCCGGCAGCGTTGACCGCCGCTCCCGCCATCACCGCATCGTTGACGAGGGCGGCGCCGCCGTCGTTCAGGAGGAGTGAGTTGGGCTTTTGGTCGTTCGCGACGTAGATGTCGGTCCAGCCGTCGCCGTTGAAGTCCGTGGCCACCGTGCCCAGGGTTCCGGCCACCAGGTCGGCGATACCGAGTCGGGAGGTCCAGTCCTCGAACTTGCCGCCGCCCCGGTTGCGGAGTACGCGGTTCGCCTCGCCGCGAAAGGCCTTGGGTCCGCAGTACTCGACGATTCCCTGGGCGGAGGAACACGGCTTGTGAGTCGCGATCCGGAACTCGACGTAGTTGCCGACGAAGAGATCGAGCAGTCCGTCCCGGTCGAGATCGAAGAAGCTCGCGGCCGCACTCCAGCGGGGATCGGCAGTGTGGCTTCCCTCCGTGATGTTCGTAAAGCGGGGCGCGCCCGGCTGCGAGTCGTTGCGCCAGAGTTCGTTCGGTCCAAAGTTGAGGATGTAGAGATCGGGATCGCCGTCGTTGTCGATGTCCCCGACGGTGGCCCCCATGGCGTAGCCGTATGCGGCGAGACCGCTTTCCTCGGTCACGTCGGTGAAGTGCAGCGCGCCGCGTTCAAGATCGTTGCGGAACAGACGATCCATTCTGGGCGGCTCCCCGGTGTCTTCGTCAGCTGACGAAGACCCGGACTCGCCCGGAGGAGGCAGCAGGTGACCCTGGCCGAGGTAGAGATCGAGGTCGCCGTCGTTGTCGTAGTCGAAGAGGGCGACGGCGCCGCTCATGTGTTCAGCAGTGTACAGATGCCCGATCATGCCGTTGTAGTGGGCGAAGTCGACGCCGAGTTCCGCTGCGCGGTCGACGAATACGGGCTGCGGTTCCTCCGCCGCTAGATGTGCTTGGGACAGGGCGGCGATTCCAGTGATCGCGAGACCGACCGTCATCGGAACGTGGTTTCCGACGCGAGCAGGCGATGAGCAGGTTCCTGACAACAGGAGCCTCAGCCGACCCGAACCGGGGCCGCGCTTCGTGGCGGTCCGGCGGGAGCGGTCCGTCCGTAACCCAGGTTGTGCAGCACG
Source organism: Acidobacteriota bacterium (assembly GCA_026708285.1). Lineage (GTDB taxonomy): Bacteria > Acidobacteriota > Thermoanaerobaculia > Multivoradales > Multivoraceae > Multivorans. The sequence continues at coordinate 493 of JAPOVF010000146.1, read as the reverse complement.
TCCCCTGTCGTATGGCCCGGCAGGATATCGCAGACGAAGTCTCCGTCTCCGTTGCGGTCGATCAGGATCTCGGTGGCCTCCGGAAGGACGCAGTGCTTGCTGCCGCGCACGCCGCCGAGCATCTCCTGGTAGGCGCCAACCGAGAAGAAGCCGACGTGAAGGGGGTTGACGCGCAGTTCGGCTGTGTCCAGGTCCGGGAGGAAGAGGGGCACGGCGCTGCCGCGGGGAGGGTACACGTCGTCCCGGTCGCAGGTGATGCCTCCAAGGCGCACGCGCCGGAAGGGGCGGTCGAGGTGATTGAGCGGCAGGCAGATGAAGTGTTCGCCGAGTGCCCAGGCGTCCGGAAAGGACGTCATGATCGAGCCGTTGACGAGGTACCAGGGAAGGGCGGAACCGTTCTCCTTGACCGTGATGACCTGGAACAGGTGAGCCGCGTGCTCCGAGACCGTGTAGCGGCCGAACTCGCCGATCAGTTCCGGCGGCCTGGTGCCGT
>JAPOVF010000014.1 GCA_026708285.1 Acidobacteriota bacterium | reverse complement strand
GCTGACCAACCGGGTTCACCCGACCCGCGAGAACATCGCGATCCGCAGGCTCCGGCCGGCGATCCACGACGCAGTGGTTCTGGCCATCGACGACGCGGAGGTCGAGCTCCGGGGCGCTGGCCAGCGCTAGCTCTGGAACTTCACGCCCAGGGCGCGCAGATCACGTTCCGCCTGCTCCTGCCAGCCACGGTTCGCGGCCGGACTGGCCGGGCTCGGATGGAGCATCCGGCCGACCGGCACGCCCAGGTCCCCGAGCGCCCGGCGCGCCCGGCCCTCCGCGAACACGCCGATGCCGACCACCAGTCGGGGTTCCAGCGCTTCGACCGCCTGCCGAAGCGCTCGATCGCAGGCCTGAAACAGGGGCGCCTTCTCGCGTGCCGGCAGCCGGTCCGGAGTCAGGTTGGCGCCGCTCTCCAGGAGAAACGCCAGCGGGCAGTAGTTCCAGATCAGGAACCGCTTGAAGAACGCCTCCGGGTTCCCGAAACGCTGCTTCGCCCAGCCCCAGACCCGCCGGCCGCTGACCTCGCTCCGCCGGCAGTCGAAGCCGAGAATCGGGCGTTTCGGGTGTTGGTCCGCGGGCGGCTCCACTCCCGCTTCGATGCCCAGCCACTCCCGCACGTACGCCACCTCGCCAAACGGCACGCCGGTCTGGGTCATGCCCCACGGTCCGGGGTTCATCCCCACGAGAATCACCCTGCCTGGTCCGGCGCCGGCCAGATTCAGGTACGCGTGGTGCGCCACCCGGGCGTAGATCAGCGGGTTGTAGACGTGAGCGACTGGCGGGCCGAAACGAAGGTCGTCGACCGCCGAAGCGAGTTCGTCCGCGATCCTGGTCAGCAAGCCAGTCGCCGTCCGGCCCCCGCCCCGAAACGCCTCGCAAGCTCGGAGTTTCGGCCCATCCCGTCCTCACTATGGCCGTGCACGACGGAACTCGCTCCGCTGGGTTCCGTCGCGCACGCCCCTAGACGATCCGCGAGGTGCGGCCCGTCCAGTAGCGGTCGCGCAGCAGGCGCTTGTAGAGCTTGCCGGTGGGAAGCCGCGGGAGCTGCTCCTCGAAGTCGATCGACTTCGGCGCCTTGTAGTGCGCGACGCGCTCCCGCGCATAGGCGCGGAGCTCTTCGGCAAGATCCGGACTCTCCTCGAACCCCGGCATCAACTGGACGACCGCCTTGACCTCTTCTCCCAGGTCCTCGTTCGGCACGCCGATCACCGCCACGTCGGCCACCTTCGGGTGGAGGATCAGAGCGTCCTCGATCTCCTGGGGATAGATGTTGACGCCGCCCGAGATGATCATGAACGCCTTGCGGTCGGTCAGGAAGACGTAGCCGTCCTCGTCCAGGTAGCCGACATCGCCGAGCGTGCTCCAGCGAGGGTGGCGCGGGTGCCGCGAGCCGAGCGTCTTTTCCCTGTCGCCGTGGTACTCGAACAGATCCGCGTCCTCGGGCGGTTCGAAGAAGATCGTCCCCGGCTCGCCCGCCGGCAACTCCTCGCCCTCGTCGTCACAGATGTGCACCGTCGCGGTCAGGCACTGGCCGACCGTGCCCGGTTTTCTGAGCCACTCCTCCGTTTCGACCGCGCACATGCCGTTGCCCTCGGAGCCGGCGTAGTACTCCAGGATGATCGGTCCCCACCACTCGATCATCCGGCGCTTGACGTCGACCGGGCAGGGAGCGGCGGCGTGAATCGCCCGCTTGTGGCTCGACAGGTCGTAGCGGGTGCGCGCTTCCTCTGGGAGCTTGAGCATCCGGTTGAACATCGTCGGCACCCACTGGCTGACGGTGATTCCGTAGTCCTCGATCGCCTTGAGCGAGAGTTCCGGGTCGAACCGCTCCATGACGACCACCGTGCCTCCGAGCGTCTGCGTGCCGGCCGTGAAGCCGAGCGGCGCCGCGTGGTACAGCGGCGCGGGCGACAGGTAGATCGAATCGGCGTCGATGCCGTAGATCGTGGTCAGCACCTCGAACCGCTGGTCCGGCATCTCCTCCACCGACAGGCCGGTCAGCGGTCGCAGGATGCCCTTGGGTCGCCCGGTCGTGCCGGAGCTGTAGAGCATCGTGCTACCGCGCGGTTGATCGGCGAGCGGCTCGGCCGGAAACGCGGCTGTCGCCTCGCCATAGTCGTCCCAGCCGGCTGGAATGCCCAATCCGTCGTCGCCAACGATCAGCCGGATCGGACAGCTCGGGATCATGTCGGTCAGTTCGGCACACGCTTCGGCCAGCTTCGCCGAACCGACGATGCTCTCCGCGCCGCAGTCCTTGACGATGTACGCCGCCTCCTCCGCGGTCAGGTAGCGGTTCACCGTCGTCAGGTAGAGGCCCGACCGGATCGCCGCCCAGTAGACGTCGAAGTACCGCGGGTCGTTCTCCATGAAGATCGCCACATGGTCGCGCGGCCGCAGGCCCTGCGCGTACCAGAGCTGAGCCAGCCGGTTCGACCTTCGATCGAGTTCGAAGTAGGTAACCGACTCCCCGGTTGCGGCCATGATGACCGCCGGCTTGTCGGGTGTCTCGCGCGCGTACCTGGGATACATCGGCGCGGCCTGCTCCCGGATCGGTTCGCCCGCGACTCAGGAGCCCACCGGCTCCATCTGCCAACTGAGCATGAACTCGCCGCGGCACGGGATCTGCCGGGTCACGTCGATTTCAACCTCGGCATCGACAACCGCGCTGTCCGGCGCCTCGAAGCGGCCGACGACCCGCGCCCTGATGTAACCGTCGTTGTCGACACGGAAGTCGTTCGGCGTGCGGAAGCTGAAACCGGCGTTGCGGACCGGCACCCGCACGTCCACGTTCCCGAACCGGCTGAAGGCGTCGACCACCGCGCCGCACGCCTCCGACTGGCCTTCCAGCAGGTCGGCGAGCCCCGGCAGTTCGACGAGGAACGCGGTCAGGACCGCTTCGTCGTTGTCACGCTCGAGAAGGAAACGCAGCACCTCTCCCTGATCGCCGGTGCCCGACCATTCGCCGACCGAAAAGACGACCAGCTCGACGCCCAGAAGGTCGCCCCGGTTATCGCAACCCCCGAGCAGGAGAACGAGCAGCGAAGCGGCCAGCACGATCACGCTACGGCGGCCTGAACTGTGGTGAGGCCTCGCTGGCGGTAGGTCTCGCACGGACATGGGAGAAGGTCACCCTATCGC
>JAPOVF010000378.1 GCA_026708285.1 Acidobacteriota bacterium | reverse complement strand
CGACACCGGCGTGCTCCGGCGAGAGGAAGCCGGCGCTCCAGAGCTTCGCCGAGATGGCCTGGATGCCTGCCGACGGATGGCTGCGCTCCGCGTTCATCACGACGAAGGTCGGCAGGTCCTCGTTCAGGCTGCCGAGGCCGTAGGCGAACCAGGAGCCGATGCACGGCCGGCCCGGAATCTGCTGGCCGGTCTGGATGAAGGTGATGCCCGGCTCATGGTTGATCGCGTCGGTGTGCATCGAACGGATGATCGCGATGTCGTCGGCCATGCTCGCCGTGTGGGGCAGGAGTTCGGAGAACCAGGTTCCGTTCTCGCCGTGCTGTGAGAACTCGAAGACGGACGGAGCGATCGGGAAGCGCGACTGGCCGGAGGTCATCGTCGTCAGCCGCTGTCCCTGCCGGATCGAGTCCGGCAGGTCCTGGTCGAAGTACTCCTTCATCTTCGGCTTGTAGTCGAGCAGGTCCATCTGCGGCGGTGCGCCCATCATGTGGAGGTAGATGCACTGCTTCGCCTTCGGTGCGAAGTGCGGCAGATCGGGCAGGCCGCCGAATCGGTCACGGGCCACGGGAAGCGCGAAGAGGTCGTCGGCCATCAGGCTGGCCAGTGCCAGACCGCCGATCCCGCGGGCGGCGGTGCCGAAGAACTGGCGTCTCGTTTCGGCTCGAACGGTTTCCTTGATCGGGTCCATCGCGGGCCTCCGGCTACTTGTTCAGGGTCTCGTCCAGGTTCATCAACTGGCTCGCCAGCATCGTCCAGGCCGCGGACTCGTCGAGCGGCAGTCCGGCGTCGTGGGCCGACTCGCCGACATCGACGAGCTGTCTGGCCGCCGTTTCATCGCCGCCGTAGAGGTCGATCAGACCGTCGTACGTGCGTTGCGCCACCGCCCGCTCGGCGTCACCGAAGTCGCGGGCCAGTAGCCGGGTCGTGACGTAGTCGAGCCGGCGGTCGAAGTCGTCGCCCGCCTCGCGCATCGCCCGCTGGGCGAGGTAGCGCGACGCTTCGACGAACTGGGTGTCGTTCATGGTGACCAGGGCCTGGAGCGGTGTGTTCGTCCGTTCGCGGCGCACCACCGAGTGCTCGCGGTTGCCGGCGTCGAAGATCGTCATCGAGGGCGGCGGCGCGGCGCGTTTCCAGAACGTGTAGAGGCTTCGCCGGTACAGCTTGTCTCCCGAGTCCCGCTGGTATCGGTACGTGTTGCTCGAGTTCATCGCCACCCGTCGCCAGTGCCCTTCCGGCTGATATGGCTTGACGCTCGGGCCGCCGATCGTGCGCACCAGGAGTCCGCTGGCGGCGAGCGCTGTGTCGCGGACCATCTCGGCGTCCATGCGAAAGCGGGGGCCGCGCGACAGCAGTCGGTTGTCCGGGTCCTGCTCCAGTTTGTCCGGCGTCAGGGTGGCCGCCTGCCGGTAGGTCGACGACGTCACCAGCCGCCGGAAGAAGCCCTTGACGTCCCAGCCGGATTCCCGGAACTCGGTCGCGAGGTAGTCGAGGAGTTCGGGGTGCGACGGCACCTCTCCCTGGGCGCCGAAGTCCTCGCTCGTCGTGACGAGCCCGGTGCCGAAGACCTGTTGCCAGAAGCGGTTGACGGTGACCCGCGCCGTCAGGGGGTTCGTCTCGTCCACGAGCCAGTGGGCGAGGCCCAGCCGATTGCGCGGGAGGTCCTCCGGCATCGGAGGCAGGGCGGCCGGGGTTGTAGCGAGGACGCGCTCCCGCGGCTGGTCGTACATGCCGCGGTAGAGGACGTGAGCGGCCGCTTCGCTTCCGGGAAGCTCCTGCATGACGTGGGTGACCGAGCCTTGGCGGCGGAGTTCCCGCCACTCGGCGTCGATCTCGAGTCTGCGGGTGGCGAGGCGCCGATACTCGTCGTCCGCGGTGTTGACGTAGCTCAGGAGCAGGGCCTGACGCTCGTTGTCGGTCAACTCGGCGGGCGCCTTTGCCGCGGCGGCCTTGATCGCGCTCCACTCCGAGAGCACCCGGGCTTCCTCGACCGACAGGACCCGATCGAAGACGCGCACGTCCGCGACGCCACCGCCGGCGAAGTACTGGGCGCTGCCCTCCGTGCGCCGATCGTGGCGGCCCAGGTAGAAGGGGCGGTCGGTGCGGATGCGGCCCTGCACCCTGGCAAAGAACTCGCTGCCCTGTTCCGGTACACGGTCGCCGTCACGGTAGATATGCAGCCCGCCGCGCTCGCCCGAGCCGTCGTGAGTGAAGACGATATGCGTCCACTCGCCCGGCACAAGGCGCTGCGTGTTGTTCGGATTGATCGACACGCTGGTCGCGCCCCGGCCCGGCCCGGCGCGGTCGCCCCTGAGGCGGAAGTACAGTTCTCGTGCTCCGAGCGTGACCTGCCAGCCGCGGTCGGCGTCGTGGGGATCGCTCTGGCTGGCGACGGTGTAGCTGCCCTCGGCCTCGGGCATGTAGATCCAGAGTGCCAGCGAGAACGGCGTGTCGGTGTCGATCTCGAGCGGAGGTAGCTCCGCCGACGTCTGGTCGTCGAACTTCAGGGCTGGCAGGCCGTTGGGTCCGGGCTCGATGCGGACCTCGCCGTGAAGCGAGATGATCGCCTTCCGCTCGCCGTCGACGATGACGGCGGGTTCGGCGCCGCCGTCGAGATCGAGACGGAGAATCTCGGCGTCCGTGCCGAGCGGGGCGTCGAGTTCGCGGTGGGCGTCGCTCGCCAGCCAGTCGGCGAAGGCCGGCTCGGCCTCGCCGAGCCTCTCCGCCAGCGCGTCCTCGATCTCGCCGACCTCCTCGCGCAACCGGTACCAGGTGTCCCGGTCCTCGTCCCGGGGTACCACCAGCGTCGGCGGCGGATCGGAGATGTTGCCGTCCATCACGTACTGGGTCGTGTTCCGGAAGAACGCGGTCAGCGCGTAGAACTCGCGCTGGCTGATCGGGTCGAACTTGTGGTCGTGGCAGGCGGCGCAGCCGACGGTCAGGCCCATGAAGACGCTGCCGATCGTCTCGGCCCGGTCCTTGGCGTAGATCGCCTCGTACTCCTCGATCACGACCCCGCCCTCGTTCGTCGTGATGTTGTTCCGCTGGAACCCGGTGGCGATCAACTGGTCGAGAGTCGGTTCCGGCAGCAGGTCGCCGGCGATCTGATCGAGCGTGAACTCGTCGAACGGCTGGTTCCGGTTGAACGCCTTGAT